>CAYVBN010000257.1:0-5065 GCA_964449645.1 uncultured Hyphomicrobiales bacterium | reverse complement strand
GAAGCTCGTCGCCGGCTACGGAGAGGCCGTCGTGCTCTCCGGCATCTCGCTCACGCTCGAGGAAGGGCAGGCGCTGGCGCTGCTCGGACGCAACGGCATGGGAAAGACCACGCTGGTGAACTCGATCATCGGCGTCACGCGTTATTTCAGCGGCGAGATCCGGCTCGACGGGCGCGACATCGCCCGCCTGCGCCCCGAGCAGCGCGCGCATGCCGGGATCGGCTGGGTGCCGCAGGAGCGCAACATCTTCAAATCGCTCACCGTGGAAGAGAACCTCACCGCCGTTGCGCGCCCGGGCCCGTGGACCCCCGCCAAGGTCTACGGCCTCTTTCCCCGGCTCGCCGAGCGGCGCAACAATCTCGGCAACCAGCTCTCGGGCGGCGAGCAGCAGATGCTGGCGCTCGGGCGCGCGCTCGTTCTCAATCCGCGGCTGGTCCTGCTCGACGAGCCGCTCGAAGGGCTCGCCCCGATCATCGTCGAGGAGCTGCTGGCGGCGCTCGACCGGATCATCCGCGAGGAAGGCCTGTCCGCCATCCTGGTCGAGCAGAACGCCCAGAAGGTTCTCGGCGTCACCCACCGTGCCGTCATTCTCGAGCGCGGCACCATCGTGCACGAGGGGGAGAGCGCGGCGATCAGGGCCGATCGGGCCATTCTCGAGCGACATCTGGGCGTGACGGACGGCGGGACGCGCCGCGCCGGCCGGGCGGTGCACTGACGCCGGCTGCGGGTTGGGATATGGCCCACATGATCGCGCGAGCCCGTCCGGCGCTTTGTGGGTTGACGGCGGTGCCGAACCTCGACAAGCGTGACCCGGATCAGACACGCGCTAGGCCGATCGCCGAACGGCGGGGCAAGGGCGCGGGACTTCGGAAGGAGACGCGTCAATGACAAGAACCAGGCCGCCGTTCCGCGCCGATCAGGTCGGCAGCATCCTGCGCCCGGCCGCCCTCAAGGAGGCGCGGACCAAGCGCACCAAGGGCGAGATTACCGCCGAGCAGCTCAAAGCGGTCGAGGACCGCGAGATCGAGAAGATCATCCGCAAGCAGGAGGAGATCGGCCTGCAGTCGATCACCGACGGCGAGTTCCGCCGCTCGTGGTGGCATTTCGACTTTCTCTGGCATCTCGGCGGCTGCGAGCGCTACGAGCTCGACCACGGCATCCAGTTCCACGGCGTCGAGACCAAGGCTGAAAGCGTGCGGGTCGTCGGCAAGCTCGATTTCCCCGCCGATCATCCGATGCTGGCGCATTTCAAGTTCCTCAAGGAGCACGCGCGGCAGACGCCGAAGATGACCATTCCGAGCCCGAGCGTGCTGCACTTCCGCGGTGGCCGCGCCGGTATCAGCAAGGAGGTCTATCCGGATCTCGAGGCGTTCTTCGACGACCTCGCCAAGACCTACCGCAAGGCGGTGCGCGCGTTCTACGACGCCGGCTGCCGTTATCTGCAGTTCGACGACACCGTCTGGGCCTATCTCTGCTCGGCTGAGGAGATGAAGAAGGCGCGCGAGCGCGGCGAGGAGGTCGACAAGCTGCAGGCGACGTACGCGCGCGTGATCAACTATGCGATCGCCGAGCGGCCCGCCGATATGGTCATCACCACGCATGTGTGCCGCGGCAACTTCCGCTCGACGTGGATCTCCGAGGGCGGTTACGAGCCGGTCGCCGAGACCCTGTTGGCGAAGGTGAACTACGACGGCTACTTCCTCGAATACGACAGCGACCGCGCCGGCGGCTTCGAGCCGCTGCGCTTCCTGCCCAAGGGCGAGAAGCAGGTGGTGGTCGGCCTCATCACCACCAAGAGCGGCGCGTTGGAGAAGAAGGACGACGTGAAGCGCCGCATCGATGAGGCGGCGCGCTACGTGCCGCACGAACAGATGTGCCTGTCGCCGCAGTGCGGCTTCGCCTCCACCGAGGAAGGCAACGTGCTCGCCGAGGAGGAGCAGTGGGCGAAGCTGCGCATGGTGGTCGACATCGCGCGCGAGGTCTGGGGCTGAGCATGATCCCGAAAAGTGGCTACCGGTTTTCGGATCAGATCATGCTCGGAACAAAGAACATGATCCCGAAAAGTGGCTACCGGTTTTCGGATAAAATCGGGCTCGAATAGATACAAAGACACGGGAGGAGAGCATGAACGCACGTGTGAACCGGCGCGTTTTCGCCCGCGGGGGCGCCGCGCTCGTCGCCGCCGGGCTGGCGATGTGGCCGGCGCTCGCCGGCGCCCAGAGCAAGGAGCCGATCAAGATCGGCTTCGGCATGGCGCTGACCGGACCGCTGGCGCCGAACGGCAAGTCGTCGCTTGTCGCGATGAAGATCTGGGAGGAGGACGTCAACGCCAAGGGCGGACTGCTCGGCCGTCCGGTCAAGCTCGTCTATTACGACGATCAGAGCGCACCCGCGAACGTCCCGGCGATCTACACCAAGCTGCTCGACATCGACAAAGTCGACCTCGTGGTCAGCGGTTACGCCACCAACATGATCGCGCCCGCGATGCCCGTCGTGATGCAGAAGAACAAGCTGTTCGTCAGCCTGTTCGGCACCGGGGTGAACGATCAGTTCAAATACCCGCGCTACTTCTCGATGATTCCGACGGGACCGACGCCGAAGCCTGCTTTCACCGAGGGCTTCTTCCGGGTGGCGATGGCGCAGAATCCCAAGCCGCAGACCATCGCGATCGTCGCGGTCGATGCCGAATTCGGCCGCGCCACCTCCGACGGCGGCCGCGAGAACGCGCACAAGTACGGTCTCAAGGTCGTCTACGACAAGACCTATCCGCCGACGACAACCGACTTCACCCCGATCGTGCGCGCCGTGCAGGCGACCAATCCGGATCTCGTGCTCGTCTGCTCCTACCCGCTCGACTCGGTCGGCATGGTGAAAGCGATCAACGAGGTCGGCTTCAAGCCGAAGATGATCGGCGGCGCCATGGTCGGCTTGCAGGCGACCGTGTTCAAGACGCAGCTCGGTCCGCTGCTCAACGGCCTCGTCAATTATGACACCTGGCTGCCGGTCGAGAAGATGCAGTTCCCCGGCTCGATGGACCTCGTCAAGAAATACCAGGCGCGCGCGGCCGCCGAAGGGGTCGACCCGCTCGGCTACTACATGCCGGTCTGGGCCTACGCCTATCTGCAGGTGCTCGGGCAGGCGATCGAAGCGACCAAGAGCCTCGACGACGACAAGCTCGCCGACCACATCCGCAAGACCACGTTCAAGACGGTGGTCGGGGACGTGGCGTTCGGCCCCGCCGGCGAGTGGGTGGCGGCGCGCATGCTCCAGGTCCAGTTCCAGAACATCAAGAACAACGACCTCGCGCAATTCCGCGACCTCTCGACCCAGGTGGTGGTCGACCCGCCGCAGTACGTGTCGGGCAAGGTCGTCTATCCTTATGCGGACGCGAAGAAATAACAGGAGTGAAGGCGGCGGGCGCATGAACGCTCGCCCGTCGCGTCCCATCCGAGCCGGAGCCGCCCCCGCATCCGCCCAGGAACGGGGAGAAGTTGCGCGGTCGGGATCGCCTCCCGGCCGCGCGCGGTCGTGCTAACATAAATCCGAACGGACGCGGTCCTGGCGCCGCGGACGCACATAACGGGAGAGAAGCATGCCCTACGTCACCGAGAGCAACCTGACCGATCTCGCGATCGAGCGTTGGAGCAATATCCCGGATCCCCGCCTGCGGCAGGTGATGACCGCGCTGGTGAAGCACGCCCACGCGTTCGTGCGCGAGATCGAGCCGACGCAGGAGGAATGGGCCACCGCGATCGACTGGCTGACCCGCACCGGCCAGATGTGCACCGACAAGCGGCAGGAGTTCATCCTGTTCTCCGACGTCCTCGGCATCAGCATGCTGGTCGACGCCATCAACCACCGGCTGCCGAGCGATGCGACGCCGAGCACGGTGGAGGGGCCGTTCCACATCGCGGATTCCCCGGAGATCACGGCCGGCGGCAACATGGCGGACGGCGCGCCGGGCGAGCCCTGCTTCGTCAGCGGCACGGTGCGCGGGACCGACGGCAAGCCGGTCGGCGGCGCCATCCTCGACCTCTGGCAGACCGACGGGGAGGGGCTCTACGAGGCGCAGCGCGATGTCGACGGCCCGTGGATGCGCGGCTTCTACCGTTCGGGCCCGGACGGCTCCTATGCCGTCCGCACCGTGGCGCCGATCGGCTACACGATCCCGATGGACGGCACGGTCGGCGAGTTGATGAAGCAGACGAAGATCAGCCATTTCCGCCCCGCCCACATCCACTTCCACGTGAAGGCGCCCGGCTACAAGCACGTGGTGACACACCTTTTCCGCGCCGGCGACGAGTACATCGAGACCGACGTCGTGTTCGGCGTGAAGGAGCCGCTGATCGTCGAGTTCGCGCAGCAGCCGGCCGGTAGCAAGGCGCCGAACGGGGAAATCCTCAACGAGCCGTTCTACGTCGTGAACTACGACTTCGTGCTGCAGAAGGGCGTGCAACCGTCCTGAGCGGTTGCAGCCCTTCCGGCAGCGCCGGGTGCCGTGCGCCGAGCGGAACCGCCCGCCCTTGCATCGCGGCCGGCCGTGTCGGAGAACAGCGGCGGCGAGCCATCCCGGGCCGCCGTGATCTTGCGCGTCATCTGTCCAGGAAACATCCCGTGATCCGTACCAAGCCTCCGTTCCGCGCCGACCATGTCGGCAGTCTGCTGCGCCCCGCTCCTCTGAAGGAGGCGCGGGCCAAACGCGAGCGCGGCGAAATCAGCGCCGCCGATCTTGCCGCCATCGAGGATCGCGAGATCGAGAACGTTATCCGCAAGCAGGAGGAGATCGGCCTGCGCTCGGCCACCGACGGCGAGTTCCGCCGCGCGTTCTGGCAGATTGATTTTCTGGAAAAGCTCGACGGCGTCGAATCCTACGTCGGCGAGCGCAAGGTGAAGTTCCAGGGGCCGCAGCCGAAGCCGGTGCTTTTGCGCGTGAAGGGCAGGCTTGGGGCCTTTTCCGGCCACCCGATGCTCGACCATTTCCGCTTCGTGCAGGCGCACACGCGGGCGACGGCGAAGATGACCATACCCTCGCCGTCGTCCCTGCATTTCCGCTACGGGCGGCAGG
>CAYVBN010000256.1:0-4656 GCA_964449645.1 uncultured Hyphomicrobiales bacterium | reverse complement strand
GGCGGCGGAGCCGGCCGTCGCGCATTGGGCCGACATCTTCGACCGGGCAGCCGCCATTTCACCGGAGGCTGGCGTCGCGCTCTATTCCCTGGGCAGGCCCGACCTTCTCCATGCGATCACCGCGGAGGTCGCCGCATGGATACACGATCGCGGCTTGCTCGGGCGCGAGCGGACCGCGCTCGAAATCGGCTGCGGGACCGGCCGCTTCCTCCCGGTGCTGGCGCCGGCCTTACGCTTCGTGATCGGGATCGATATCTCGAACATCATGCTCACGCAGGCACGTGCAAGCTGCGGATCTCTCCCGAACTCAGCACTCGTCCACACCTCCGGGCGCGATCTCGCGACTTTTGCCGACAACGCCTTCGATCTCGTCTATGCGGTGGACGCGTTTCCCTATCTGGTGGCTTCCGGGTTCGCCGCGCCGCATTTCGAGGAAGCGGCACGTGTTCTCCGGCCCGGAGGAACGCTGTTGATCTGCAACTATTCGTATCGAGGCGATGTCACCGCCGACGCGGAAGATGTCCAGCATCTCGGCCGCGCCGCCGGGTTGGCGCTTCTGTCTCAAGGCGCGCGGCCATTCACGCTCTGGGACGGGACGACGTTTCAACTGCAGAAGATCGAACCGTGAGGTTGGAACGGCGCAGCGAACTTGAACGTTTGAGTCTCGCCTGTCGCCGCGTTGCGTGATACGCCACGGCACGCACCTCGGAGAGCGCATGCCGCGCGTCGCTATTCTTGTGCTCGACTCCGTCGGTATCGGCGCAGCGCCGGATGCCGATGCTTACGGCGACGCAGGGGCCGACACCATCGGGCACATCGCGGAACTGTGTGCCGCCGGGCGGGCGGATCGGCTGGGACTGCGCGCCGGCCGGCTTGCGCTGCCCAATCTGGTGCGACTCGGACTCGGCGAATCCTGTCGTCTGGCAACCGGCCGCGTCCCTCCCGGCCTCGAATCGACCGAACTCCCCCAAGGCGCGCACGGCAGCGCGATCGAAATCTCGCGCGGCAAGGACACGCCGTCCGGTCATTGGGAATTGGCCGGCGTTCCGGTCGCTTTCGACTGGGGTTATTTCCCGCACACGATTCCGTGTTTCCCGCCCGATCTGGTCGAATCCCTCTGTCGCCGGGCGGAGCTTCCCGGCATCCTCGGCGCGCGCCACGCGTCGGGAACCGAAATCATCGCGGAGCTCGGCGAAGCGCATCTGAATTCCGGTAAGCCGATCTGCTACACGTCGGCCGACAGTGTTTTCCAGGTAGCCGCACATGAAGAAGCCTTCGGCCTCGATCGGCTCTATCAGGTCTGCCAGGTCGCGCGGGAACTCGTCGACCCGCTCAAGATCGGACGGGTGATCGCTCGCCCCTTTACCGGAAGCTCCCCGTCGGATTTCGTCCGAACGCCGCGACGGCGCGACTACGCGGTACCGCCGCCGGCGGCGACCCTGCTCGACGGGGCAACCGCCGCCGAGCGCGACGTGATCACGGTCGGTAAGATCGACGATATCTTCGCCCATTCCGGTACCGGCCGCGTGCTGAAGTCAGCCGGCAACGATGCATTGTTCGATCGCACCCTCGACGGCATGGCGGTGCTCGCCGATGGCGGTGTGCTGATGGCCAATTTCATCGATTTCGATAGCATCTACGGCCATCGCCGCGATCCTGCCGGCTACGCGGCGGCTCTTGAAGCTTTCGACGAGCGCGTTCCGGAACTCGAAAGCATGCTGCGCGACGAGGACGTCGTGATCATCACCGCCGATCACGGATGCGACCCGACCTGGCGCGGAACCGATCATACCCGCGAGCAGGTTCCGATCCTGGTGTTCGGCCCCGGTGTCCGGCCGACGTGCATCGGCCGGCGCGCGTCGTTCGCCGACGTCGCAGCAACGGCAGCACGACACCTCGACTTGCCATGGTCGTCACCCGGCCAAGCATTTTGATTCCGATTTCGTTCGAGCAAAGTAGATCGTCGCCCGTTACCAGGAACAAACGCGTGGCCACCGCGTTTCGCTGAATAGCGAGACCGGCAGGAGCAGACGCGATGCGAGTTCTGATCACAGGAGGCGCCGGGTTCATCGGATCGCATGTGGCAGACCTCCTGCTCGCGAACGGCTACTCGGTACGACTGCTCGACAATCTCGATCCTCAGGTCCATACCGCCGGCACCGCACCAGATTATCTGAATCCGGATGCTGAGCTCGTCGTCGGCGATGTACGCGATGCAGATGCAGTCGAGCGTGCTCTGCGCAACGTCGATGCGGTGGTTCATCTGGCGGCCGCCGTCGGCGTCGGCCAGAGCATGTACGAGATCAAATCCTACACGCAGGTGAACGAGCTTGGAACGGCGGTGCTGCTGGAAGCGCTCGCGCGTCGTCCGGTGGCGAAGCTCGTCTGCGCCTCCTCGATGAGCATCTACGGCGAAGGCCTCGCCCGGCGGCAGAATGGTGAGGTGGTCAATCCGGATGAACGTTCGCTCGAGCAGTTGCGGCGTGGCATCTGGGAGCTGCAGGACGAAGACGGAGCCGATCTGCAGCCGCTGCCGACCCCAGAGAGCAAGCGCCCTTCCCTCAGCTCGGTCTATGCGCTCAACAAATACGCACAAGAGCGACTTTGTCTGATCGTCGGCAAAGCCTACGGCATTCCGACGATCGCGTTACGCTTCTTCAACGTCTATGGGCCGCGCCAGGCCTTGTCCAATCCCTACACCGGCGTGCTCGCGATCTTCGCCGCACGGCTGCTGAACGGACGGCCGCCGCTCGTATTCGAAGACGGCCGCCAGCGGCGCGATTTCGTCCACGTCCGCGACGTTGCACGGGCGTGCCTGCTGGCACTGGAATCTCGAACGGCAAGCGGCGGCGTCTTCAACGTCGCATCCGGCATCAGCCGCTCCATCCTGTCGATCGCGGACGATCTCGCCGCCGTGATGGGACGCTCGTCGATCACCCCGCACGTGACGGGCAAATACCGCGCCGGCGACATCCGCCACTGCTTCGCGGACATCCGGGAAAGTCGGACCTCCCTCGGCTTCGTCCCCGAGGTCGCGTTCAAGCAGGGGCTCGAGGAGCTTGCCGCCTGGCTCGCCGACCAGGTCGCGGTGGATCGCGCCGAGCATGCCACCGCGGAACTCGAGAGCCGGGGATTGGTCGCATGAACGTCATCGCCAAGCCGCGGCCGCGCGGACCTGGGCGCCGCGTGCTCGTGACCGGAGGTTGCGGCTTTCTCGGCTGTAACATGGCGGCCGCGCTCGCCACGCGCGGGCAGGACGTGGTCGTCCTCGACAATCTCTCGCGCCGAGGCAGCCGTGAAAACGCCGATTGGCTCGAGAGCGAGCACCGTGACCGGATCAAGATCGAAGTGGCGGATGTCCGCGATGCCGAAGCCGTGCGCACGCTCGTGGAGGGCGCCGCCGGGGTTCTGCACCTTGCCGCCCAGGTGGCGGTCACGACCAGCCTCGACCATCCCCGCGAAGATCTCGACATCAACGTCGGCGGCACGCTCAATCTGCTCGAGGCCGTGCGCCGCCATAATCCACGGGCGCCGGTCGTCTTCGCATCGACCAACAAGGTTTACGGTCAACTGTTCGACAAGGCCGCCGTCGGTCGCGAGGGCAACCGCTACGTTCCCCGCGACGACCGCCTTGCCGCCGGCGTCTCCGAGAGCGCACCGCTCGATCTTTACAGCCCCTACGGATGCTCGAAGGGCGCCGCAGACCAGTACGTCCGCGATTACGCGCGCGTGTTCGGCCTGCGCACCGCCGTCATGCGCATGAGCTGCATCTACGGCCCCCGCCAGTTCGGAACCGAAGATCAGGGATGGATTGCGCATTTCCTGATCCAGACGATGCGCAATCTCCCGATCACCGTCTACGGCAACGGCTATCAGGTTCGCGATGCGCTGTATGTCGCCGACGCGGTCGACGCCTGGCTTCGCGTCCTCGACGGCATCGACGCGGTCAGCGGCGAAGTCTTCAATCTCGGCGGTGGACCCGAAAACTCCATCAGCCTGCGCGAGCTTCTCGATGAGATCGAGTTGCTGCAGCGTGGGCGGCCGTCGGTGCATTTCGCCCGATGGCGGCCCGGCGATCAGCCCTGGTACGTCTCCGACACGAGCAAACTGTCGCAAAGCCTTGGCTGGTCGCCGCGAACGTCGCTGGGAGACGGCCTGCGGCTGCTTCATCGCTGGTTGAGCGACCGCTTCTCCGCGCCGGACGCCCCTGCGCTGCACGAGGCACACGCATGAAGGTCGCGCTCATCAATCCTGGCTGGAACTTCGACGGCAGCATTTATTTCGGCTGCCGCTCCCCGCACCTGCCGCTCGAATTCGGGATTTCGCGCCAGAAGCTGGAGGCGAACGGACATCGCGTGCGGCTGATCGATGCACACATGTTCGGGCTCTCGCTCTCGGACATCCGGGCGGAGCTTTCTGCGTTCGCGCCCGACATGGCGGTGATCACGACGGCGCCGACTTATCTCTTCTGGCGCTGCGCGCCGCCCGAATTGCGTGTCGCCCAGGAGCTCGCGTCCGGCATCCGCGACCTCGCGCCGTTTCTGGTCGCCGTCGGACCGCATGGATCGACAACGCCCCGAACGGCGCTGCGCAAGCTTGGCGTCGACCTGATCGTGTCGCCCGGACTCCGCGAGATGGCCGGAGCGCGGCGCCGGC
>CAYVBN010000255.1:0-5026 GCA_964449645.1 uncultured Hyphomicrobiales bacterium | reverse complement strand
GCCCTTGCCTCGAAACCTTCGAAGCGCAACAGCGGATTGAGCCAGATGAGGTGCCGGCAGGAGCGATGCAGGCGGTCGATCTCGAAAGCCAGCCGATCGTCGGGATCGCGCTCGAGCCCGTCGGTGATCAGCAACACGATGGCGCCCTGCGTCAGCACGCGGCGCGCCCACAGCTTGTTGAAGAGATGCAGCGAGGTCGCAATGCGCGTGCCGCCCGACCAATCGGCGACACCCGCCGAGCAAGCAGCGAGCGCCTCGTCCGGGTCCTTGGCGGCGAGCGCACGCGTCACGTTGGTGAGCCGCGTGCCGAACAGGAACGAATAGACGCGCTTGCGCGCGTCCGTGACGGCATGAAGGAAATGCAGGAACAGCCGCGTGTACTCGCTCATCGAGCCCGAGATGTCGAGCAGCGCCACAATCGGCGGCATGCGGGTCTTCGGACCGAGATATTTGAGGTCGATGAAGGCGCCGCCCGCCTTGAGGCTGGCGCGCAGGGTGCGCCGCATGTCGATCACGTGCCCGAGCCGGGCGGGCGCGAGGCGCCGCGTCCTCGTCTCGTCGAGCGGCAGCACGAGCCGGCGGATCGCGTCCTTGGCGGCCGCGATCTCGGCGGCCGTCATCTGGGCGAAGTCCTTCTTCTGCAGCAGCTCGCGATCGGACACCGTGAGACGGGCGTCGGCTTCGAACTCGCGCTCCTCCATCTGCCGTTTGTCGAGGCCGGCGAACAGGGCCTCCTGGACGCGCTGCGCCGCCGGCTTGGGCGTTTCGGAGGTCATGCTCGGCACGTTCGGCAGCATCATCGCCATGAGCTGGTCGAGATAGCCGCGCCGTCGGAAGAAGATGTGGAAGGCCTGATCGAACAGGACCGTGTGCTCGTGCTTCTTCACGAACACGGCGTGCAGGATCCAGTAGAAGTCCTCACGGCGGCCAACCCCCGCGGCCTCGAGCGCGGCGAGCGCGTCGAGCACAGCTCCCGGCCCGACCGGAAGGCCGGCCGCGCGCAGCGCCCGCGCGAAGTAGACGATGTTCTCGGCGAGCCGCCCGCCGGCGTCGGAGGGAGATTGTGTCTCGGCGCGCGTTGCGGAGGCGGAGGTATCGGGTCCCTGAACCGTCATTCTGCGATCGATCCCCGCGCCTACTCCGCCGCTCTCAGCTCCGCCCTCACCTGCTCGACCAGCTCTTTCGCCTTGGAGCCTTCGATCCGGGCGATGTCGTCCTGATATTTGAGCAGCACGCCGAGCGTGTCGGACACCACGCTCGGATCGAGCGCCGCGGCATCGAGCTCCGAGAGCGCGGCCGCCCAATCAAGCGTCTCGGCGACGCCCGGCACCTTGAACAGATCCTCGCGGCGCAGCGCCTGCACGAAATGCACGATCTCCTGCGACAGGCGCGGCCCGATGCCCGGTACCCTCGCGCGCACGATCGCAAGCTCGCGCTCGGCATTCGGATAGCCGACCCAGTGATAGAGGCAGCGCCGCTTCAGCGCGTCGTGAACTTCGCGCGTGCGGTTCGAGGTGATGACGACGATCGGCGGATGCTCGGCGCGCACGGTGCCGAGTTCGGGGATCGTCACCTGAAAGTCGGCGAGCACTTCCAGCAGGAAGGCCTCGAAGGCCTCGTCGGTGCGATCGAGCTCGTCGATGAGCAACACCGGGGCGCCGGCCACGTCCGGCTCGAGCGCCTGCAGCAGCGGACGCTTGATGAGAAAGCGTTCGGAAAAGACGTCGTGCGAGAGGCGTTCGCGGTCGACCTCGCCCTCCGCCTCGGCGAGCCGGATGGCGATCATCTGCTCGGCGTAATTCCACTCGTAGACGGCCGCCGCGACGTCGAGGCCCTCGTAGCACTGCAACCGGATCAGCCGGCGGCTGAGCATCTTCGCCAGGACCTTGGCGATCTCCGTCTTGCCGACGCCGGCCTCCCCCTCGAGAAAGAGCGGGCGCCCCATCTTGAGAGCCAGGAACAGCACGGTCGCGAGCGAACGGTCGGCGAGATAATCGGCACCGGCCAGAAGATCGAGGGTCGCGTCGATCGAAGCCGGAAGGTCGCGCCCGTCCGCGGCGGTTGCCGATTGGTTAACCATCATGTCTCGCAAGAATCCTGCGGCGGCCGGCAATCGCGACCACCCAACTATACCATATAGGACGGGAACGGCCGGCCCGCGAGGCCGGCCGGCCGTATCACAGGGCAGATCGGCGTTGCAGCGGAGGCGATGCCCCGCCTCATCCGGCCGCGGCCACCGCCCGGCGGGCGAGCACGCCGATGAGGTGCGCCCGATATTCGGCGCTGCCGTGAATGTCGCTGCTCAATCCTTCCGCCGGAACGCTCAGACCTTCGAGCGACTTCGGCGAGAACCGTTTCTTGAGCGCCTCCTCGAAGGCGGTAACGCGGAACACGCCGCTCGCCCCCGCGCCCGTGACGGCGACGCGGATCTCCGAGCCGCGCTTCGACACGAAGACGCCCACGAGAGCGTAGCGCGAGGCCTGGTTGCGGAACTTGATGTAGGCCGCCTTCTTGGGCAGCGGGAACATCACTCTCGTGACGATCTCGTCCGGCTCCAGCGCCGTCTCGAACATCCCGGTGAAGAAGTCGTCGGCCTTGAGGCGGCGCTTGGTGGTGACGATGGTGGCGCCGAGGCCAAGGCAGCCGGCCGGATAATCCGCGTTCGGATCGTTGTTGGCGATCGAGCCGCCGATCGTTCCCATGTGCCGCACGGCCGGATCGCCGATGCCGCCGGCGAGCTTGGCGAGCGCCGGAATCGCCTGCTGCACCACCGGAGAATAGGCAACCTCGGCGTGGCGCGTCATCGCCCCGATGACGAGCGAGCGGCCCTTGAGCTCGATCCCGGCGAGCCCCTCGATCTGCGAGAGGTCGATCAGGTTGGCGGGCGCGGCGAGCCGCTGCTTCATGGTCGGCAGCAGCGTCTGACCGCCGGCGAGCAGCTTCGGCTCCTCGAACTTGCCGAGCATGTTGGTCGCCTGCCGCAGTCCGCTCGCGCGGTGATAGGTGAAATTGTACATCGCAGTCTCCTGATCCTTCGTCTCGTCTGCGCGTTCGCGCGAAAGCTCTATGCGGCCGATCTGTGGGCGATGCCCGTCTTCTGGATGGCCCGCCAGACCGCCTGCGGGGTGGCCGGCATGGCGATGTCTTCGGTCGCGATCGCATCGGTAATCGCATTCATGACCGCCGCCGGCGCGGCGATCGCTCCCGCTTCGCCGCAACCTTTGATGCCGAGCGGGTTGCCCGGGCACTTCGTCGTCGTCATGTCGATGTGCAGCGGCGGCAGGTTGTCGGCGCGCGGCATGGCGTAGTCCTGGAAGCTGCCGGTCACGAGCTGACCGTCGCGATCGTAGACCGCCCCCTCGAGCAGCGCCTGGCCGACGCCCTGGGCGATGCCGCCATGCACCTGCCCTTCGACGATCATCGGATTGACCACCACGCCGAAATCGTCGACCGCGGTCCAATTCACGACGTCCGTTTCCCCGGTCTCCGGATCGATCTCGACCTCGCAGATGTGGCAGCCGGCCGGAAACGTGAAATTCGTCGGGTCGTAGAAGGCGCCTTCCTTCAGGCCCGGCTCGAGCTGCGCGCCGGAGAACTTGTGCGCGATATAGGCGTTGAGCGCGACCTCGCCCCATGAGGCCGACTTGTCGGTGCCCGCGACGGTGAACTTGCCGTCCTTGAACACGATGTCGCTTTCGGCGGCTTCGAGCAGATGCGAGGCCACCTTCTTCGCCTTGGCCTCGATCTTGTCGAGCGCCTTGACGAGCGCCGACATGCCGACCGCGCCGGAACGCGAGCCGTAGGTGCCCATGCCGAACTGCACCTTGTCGGTGTCGCCGTGCACGATGGACACGGTCTCGATCGGGACGCCGAGACGGTCCGACACGACCTGCGCGAAGGTCGTCTCATGCCCCTGCCCGTGGCTGTGCGAGCCGGTCAGCACCTCGATGGAGCCGGTCGGATTGACGCGCACTTCCGCGGATTCCCACAGCCCGACGCCGGCGCCGAGCGACCCGGCCGCCTGGCTCGGCGCCAGGCCGCACGCTTCGATGTAGGTCGAATAGCCGAGACCGCGCAGCTTGCCGCGCCGCGCGGCCTCCCGCTTGCGCTTGGCGAAGCCTTTCACGTCGGCGATCTCCATCGCCTTCTTCAACGAGGCTTCGTAGTCGCCGATATCGTAGGTCATGATCACCGGCGTCTGGTGCGGGAACGTCCGGACGAAATTCCGCCGCCGCAGCTCCGCCGGGTCGACCCCCTGCTCACGCGCGCCGACCTCGACCAGCCGCTCGACGACGAACGTCGCCTCGGGCCGTCCGGCGCCCCGATAGGCGTCGACCGGCACGGTGTTGGTGTAGACGGCGTCGACCTCGCAGTAGATCTGCGGAATGTCGTACTGGCCCGACAGCAGCGTGGCGTACAGATAGGTCGGGATCGACGAGGAGAAGGTCGACATGTAGGCGCCGAGATTGGCGATCGTCTTCACCCGCAATCCGAGAATGCGGCCGCCCTCTCCGAACGCCATCTCCGCATGGGTGACGTGGTCGCGGCCATGCGCGTCGCAGACGAACGCCTCGGTGCGCTCCGACACCCATTTGACCGGGCGGCCGACCTTCTTGGAGGCCCACAGGCACACCACCTCTTCCGGGTAGATGAAGATCTTCGAGCCGAAGCCGCCGCCGACATCGGGCGCGATGACGCGCAGCTTGTTCTCGGGCGCCATGCCGACGAAGGCGGAAATGACGAGCCGCGCCACGTGCGGGTTCTGCGTCGTGTTCCACAGCGTGAAGCTGTCGGTGCCGCGGTCGTATTCGCCGATGGCGGCGCGCGGTTCGACCGCGTTCGGCACCAGGCGGTTGTTGACGAGATCGATGCGGGTGACGTGCTTGGCGGATTTGAAGGCCGCCTCCACCGCTTTGGCGTCGCCCAGGTGCCATTGGTAGATCGTGTTCTGCGGCACGCCCTCGTGGATCTGCGGCGCGTCGTCCGTCTGCGCGCGGGCCGGATCGGTGACGGCGGGCAGAACCTC
>CAYVBN010000254.1:0-5988 GCA_964449645.1 uncultured Hyphomicrobiales bacterium | reverse complement strand
GGCCGAAGCGGCTGCCGGGGCCCGGCATGTCCGCGGAACGCATTGCCGAACGCGTCGCCGCATTGTCGGGCGGCCGTCTGCAGATCACCGTTCATGCGGCCGGCGAGATCGTGCCGGCGCTCGAAGTGCTCGACGCGGTCGGCGGCGGCGTCGCCGAGATGGGCCACACGGCCGCCTTCTACTGGCAGGGCAAGATGCCGGCGGCGGCCTTCTTCACCACGGTTCCGTTCGGTCTCACGCCGCTGGAGCATGTCGCGTGGATCGACGCCGGCAGCGGACAGGACTTATGGGATGCGCTCTACCGGCCGTTCGGGGTGAAGCCGTTCATGGGCGGCAATACCGGCGTCTGCATGGGCGGCTGGTTCCGCCGCGAATTGAAGAGCCTCGCCGACGTGAAGGGCCTGAAGATTCGCTCGCTGGGGCTTGGCGGAGAGGTGTTCCGCCGGCTTGGGGCGACACCCCAGACGACATCGCCGGGCGAAATCCTCACCAGTCTGCAGTCGGGCGTGCTCGACGCAGCCGAGTTCGTCGGCCCGGGGACGGATATCGCGCTCGGCCTTTATCGCGTCGCGCCCAATTATTACGGGCCGGGCTTCAACAAGCCGAACGGGACCGGGGAGTGTCTCGTCTCGCTCAAAGCCTGGGAGACGCTCGACAAGGAGCTCAAGGCGATCCTCGCGCATGCCTGCGCGGCGGAGGCGTCCTTCGCGCTCTCCGAGATGGAGCGCCTCAACACCGAGGCGCTGCCGGTGCTGGTCGAGCGGCACAAGGTGCAGCTTCGGACATTCCCGGCCGATCTCGTCGCGGCTGGCCGGACGCAAGCGGACGCCGTGCTCGGCGAGCTCGCCGGCGGGAGCGAAATCGCGCAGAAGGTGCACGAATCCTATCTGGCGTTCCGCAGCCGCTCGGCGGCTTGGTCGAAGATTTCGTTGAAAGCGGTTCTGGAAGCGCGCGACGGCTGAACCGTCGCGCTTCACCTCTCCCCGTCGGGGAGAGGGGAAAGCAGAGGTGCCCGTCGCTAAACGCGACAGCCGGTTTGCTGATCAGGTTGGAACTCGTCAGGCCTTCGGCCCCTTGGGGCTGAACCGGACGATTTTCTGCTGCTGCTCGCCGAGGCCGTCGATGCCGAGGCGAACCACGTCGCCGGCCTTGAGGAACTTCGGCGGCTTCATGCCGAGCGCCACGCCGGGCGGCGTGCCGGTGATGATCACGTCACCCGGCTCGAGCACCATGAACTGCGAGCAGTACCAGACGAGGTGGGCGACGCCGAAGATCATGGTCTTGGTCGAGCCCTTCTGCCGCGTCTCTCCGTTCACGGTGAGCCAGAGATTAAGCCTTTGCGGGTCCTTGATCTCGTCCTTGGTGACGAGCCACGGCCCGAGCGGACCGAACGTTTCGCAGCCCTTGCCCTTGGTCCACTGGCCGGAGCGCTCGATCTGGAAGACGCGTTCGGACACGTCGTTGGCGAGGCAATAGCCGGCGACGACGTCCATGGCGGCGCGTTTGGACAGATAGCGCGCCCGCTGTCCGATGACGATACCGAGCTCGACCTCGTAGTCGAGCTTCGCCGAATCCTTCGGGATCATGGTGTCGTCGTTGGGGCCGCAGATGCACGAAGGCGCCTTGTTGAAGATGATCGGCTCCTTCGGCACGTCGAGTCCGGCCTCGGCCGCGTGGTCGGCGTAGTTGAGGCCGATGGCGATGAAATTGCCGACCTTGCCGACACAGGGGCCGATGCGCGTTCCGCTTCGCACGACCGGGAGCTTGCCGATCGGCGCCTTGCGGATCTTCGCGAGTCCCCGCGGGGAGAGCACATCGCCTGCGATGTCCGGCACCACTTTCGACAAATCTCGGATACGGCCGTCGGAATCGACGATGCCCGGCTTTTCACGGCCAGCCGGGCCGAAGCGCACGAGCTTCATAGAATTTCACTCCTGATGGTTCGGTGATGAAGATCGGAATGGCGCGCGCATCTTGCACGACCATGCGATGCGGGCAACCGTCGCCGCGTCGCGCAATTGCGGTGCGACGATCATCGAGGCGTTCGCGCTCGCACCTGCTCCAGGAGCGTCCGATGGTGATCCGTTCGGCCCGGCTGCCTGTGCAACTATAATACGATATTGAATTCATATACAATTATAGGTAGAATACGCATTCACTGCAGCAGGGGGAGAATCGATGCCGTTGAAGCTTTACGTCCGTGAAGGCGGACATTTTTTCTATGACTCGGACCTCGGCGTCGGAGTCGGCCAAGCCTATCAACGAGAGGATGGAACGTGGCTCGTCGAACTCTCGGATTCGCGCGAGCAAGCGGTGGCAGACCTCGAAGAAGCCAAGCGCGTTTTTGTTGCGAACTACGATCCCGCCAAGGTCAATCCGGGGTTCGGAGCGATGCCCGGTGAGCCCGAGTCACCCTACGACTATTGCACCAAACGCGAGGACGGTCGGTGGGTCGTGTACGACGAGGGCGAGGATTGCGAGCACGTCGTCGATTCGGAGGTCGAGGCGATCAATCTGGTCAAACGCGTCAACGAGGGCATTTTGTTCGAGTTCGTCGGACTCGAGGGAGAAGAGGAGGAGACGGAGAATTCAGAACCGTCGGGCTTTCAGGTCATCGATCTGTCCGGCTACAAGCCTTGAAAACAAGCGACGATAAGAGGGCGGGGCGCCGCTTCAGAACGCGCCCGGGAAGGCGCCGCCATCGAGCAGAAGATTCTGCCCGGTGATATACCCGGCCTGCGCCGAACAGAGAAACGCGCAGGCCGCCCCGAATTCCTCGGGGGTTCCGAGGCGCTTCGCCGGAACGCCGGCGATCCGTTCCGCGCGCACCGCCTCCGCGCTCGCGCCTCTCTGCTTGGCGTTGGCCTCGAAATTCGAGCGCAGCCGGTCGGTGTCGAACGCGCCCGGCAGCATGAAATTGATGGTGATGTTGTGCGCGGCGACCGAGCGCGCGACTCCGGCGAGGAAGGCCGTGAGGCCGGCCCGCGCGCCGGACGAGAGATCGAGGCCAGCGAGGGGGGCTTTCACCGAGCCCGACGTGATATTGACGATGCGGCCGAACTTCCTGGCGATCATCGGGTCGATCGCCTTCTGGATCAGCTCGACGGCGACCACCATGTTGGCGATCACGCCGTCGATCATCTGCTGCCGCGTGAGCTGGCGGAAGTCGCGGACGGGCGGCCCGGCATTGTTGTTGACCAGGATGTCGGGTTCGGGGCACGCCTCGAACAGCGCTTTCTGTCCCTCCGGCGTGGCGACATCGGCCACGACCGCCAGCACCTTCGCGCCCGTCGCCTTGCGGATGTCCTCCGCAGTCGCCTCGACGCGTTTCGCATCCCGCCCGTTCACTACCACCTCGCAGCCGGCGCGCGCGAGTTCGAAGGCGCAGGCGCGCCCGAGCCCGCGGCTCGATGCACAAACGATGGCCTTGCGGCCGGCAATGCCGAGATCCATGACGCCTTTCCTGGGTTCTTCCGATCCGATCGCCGCGCGGGAATGCGGCCAAGGACCCTTTGGCCGGCCGGCCCGGAGATGTCAATGCTGGCCGGCTCCGGCGCTCTTTGCCGGACGTCCTTCTGCGGCCGATGTCGACCTCGCGGGAAATTGGTTCCGCCGGCTGATCGGAGCGGGCGAGCTTCGTCGCCTCGTCGGGGCGCCTCCGTCTTTTTGGATGGAGGAGAGGCGTGTCCGAAAGTCGGTGGCGCTTTTCGGGATCACGCCCTCGTCTCGGCAATGCTCATCTCATTGCCGCGCCAGGTGAACTCGGTTCCGATCCACCCGCTGATCCAGAGCACTGGAAGCATCAGGTCGCGCAGCAATCCGTGCAGGGGGGCGAGGGCGGAACGATGCCACCCGGCGGCGCGGATCAGGATCATCTCCGCGCCGTACCAGAACGTCGCAACGGCCGCCACGCTGCCGGCGATCGACAGGTTCGCCTGGGCCGCCAGGAACGCTACGGCGATCAGCGGCAGCAGGCCGCCCGCCATGATTTCCGGGATGAAATAGGAGCCGAAACTGGCGCGCCGCAATCGCGCCCAGCGGACCTGACGCTGCCACACCTCCCGCGCGCTCCGGCGGCCGAGCGGCTGCTCGAAGGGAGCATCGACCAGATGCACGGACAGCCCGGCCGCGCGCACCACCTTGGTGGAGGCCGCGTCCTCGGCGATCTCGGTGCCGAGCGCGGCGATGCCGCCGGCGTGTTCCAGATCGGCGCGGCGCCAGAGCATCGTCTTGCCCTGCGCGAAACCCATGCCGATCGTGTCGGCGAAGTACTGCCAGCGCGCCTGGTAGGTGTTGAGGAAGGCGCATTCCATCTCTGCCCAGAAACCCTGTGGGCGGCCGCCGATCGGCGGCGAGCAGACGAGGCCCGTATCGGCGCGCCATGCGGCCAGCAGACGTTGGATGTAGTCGCGCGGCATCAGCACATTGCTGTCCGCGAGCACGATCCAGGAATACGCGGCGGCGCGCCATCCCTTGACGCAGTTGTTGAGCTTGGGATTGGCGCTGACGACGTCATTGCCGACGAGAAGCTTGGCGTCGACCTGCGGATGCGCGGCGATCAGGTCCTTGACGATTGCGACCACCGGATCGCGTGCGTTCGCCGCGCAGAAGATCACCTCGTAGCGTGGATAGTCGAGCCGGAATGACGAGCGCAGCGTTTCCTCGACGAAATTGTCGAGGCCGCAGACCGGCCGGATGAGGGTGACCGGCGGCGCGCCGGCCGGCGCCGTCAAAGAAGTGCGGCGTGCCCGGCATCTGACGATGGCCGTGGCGATGCTCGCGATGTGCAGGAGAGTTGCAAGGCCGCAGAAACCGGCGGCGAGGAAGATGGATGTCGTCATCGCGTGCCTGCTAGCCGACCCGCATGACAGCGCGATGACAGAAAACGGCGAAAACCGGCGGCCGGCCGGGTCGCCGGGATGTCATGAGCCTGCAACAGGAATCTGGCAGTCGACAGGACCATCAGGTCGACAGCAGGGACTCGCAATGAACGAGGACGGAGCGCGCCGATTTCGCACGATCTTTCTGTCCGACATCCATCTCGGATCACGCGGATGCCAGGCGGACCGCCTTCTCGATTTCATGCGCCATCACGACGCCGACACGTATTTTCTGGTCGGTGACATCGTGGACGGATGGCAGCTCCGATCCGCCTGGCATTGGCCGCAGGCGCACAACGACGTCGTCCAGAAGTTGCTGCGCAAGGCGCGCAAGGGTGCGCGTGTCATCTATGTGCCGGGCAATCACGACGAATTTCTCAGGGATTATTACGGGACCCACTTCGGCGGCATCGAGGTGGTCGAGCATGCGGTTCACGTGGGAGTCGATGGACGCCGCTATCTGGTGATCCATGGCGACCATTTCGATCTCATCGTCACGCAGGCGCGCTGGATCGCGCATCTCGGCGACAAGGCTTACGACCTCGCGATCGTGATCAATCGTCTGTTCAACAATCTGCGCCGGCGGCTCGGTTTCCCTTATTGGTCGTTGTCGAAGTGGGCGAAGCTCAAGGTCAAGAACGCGGTGAACTACATCGGCGATTTCGAGCGCACGCTCGTCGCCGAAGCGCAGCGGCACCAAGCGGACGGCATCATCTGCGGCCATATCCACCACGCAACGATCCACGATGACTTCGGCGTGCGGTACATGAACTGTGGCGACTGGGTCGAAAGCTGCACGGCCCTGGTCGAGCACGGGGACGGACGTTTCGAGATCGTATCCTGGACTCACACGGCGGACGTTGCGGCGCTTCCCTTGGACAGCAGGCAATCCCGCGCTGCCTGATTAGGCCCGGCCGGGAAAGCGGGGCCGGCAGCCTGCGAGCACCCGCGCACGCCCGGCGTCGCCTCGCGAACCCGCTTGCCCGGTTCGCCGGCGCAGCGCTACGCTTCCGCCATGACCGTTCATAACGCAGCGTCGGCTTTGCCGACCGCGGCCGACGTCGATGCGGCCGCCGCGCGGCTTGCCGGAGTGGCGCTGCGCACGCCC
>CAYVBN010000253.1:0-5784 GCA_964449645.1 uncultured Hyphomicrobiales bacterium | reverse complement strand
CGCCGTCATCGCCGCCGAGATGCTGGGTGCGAAGTCCGGCATCGGCTTCTTCATCCAGCAATCGCAACTGATGATGCAGACGCAGGACATGTACGCCGGCATCCTCACGCTGACCATTGTCGGCGTGCTGATCAACTACCTTCTCGTCTGGTTCGAAAACTCCGTCACGTCCTGGCATTCCGGCGCTGGCCGCCAGGGATCCTGACCGATCAAGGAGAGCACATCATGACTCCGCACAGGCATCCGTGGCGCGCGTTTCGCAGGACCGCCATATCCGCCGTACTGCTCGGCGTCGCGGCGCTCAACGGCGCGGCCGCGCTGGCGCAGGACAAGCCCAAGACGATTACGATCGGCTCCACTGCGCCAGGCCATGTCAAATTCATTCTCGGTGAGGAGAAGAAGTCATTCTCCGACGCGTTCGCGGCCGATGGCATCAAGGTCGAGCTCGTGACGTTCGACGGCGGTGGGTCCGGCGCCATCACGGCGCTGGCGACCGGCTCGCTGGATATCGCCTATACGGGTTTCGCCCCGGCGCTGCGGGCCGCATCGACCGGGGCGGACGTGAGGCTGATCGGGCTTTCGACCTTCGTTCCCTATCTCGACGTCGCCATCATCGTGAAGAAGAACTCCGCGATCACGACGATCGCGGATCTCAAGGGAAAAAAGGTTGCCTATTTGACCGGAACGGTGCGTCAGGCGGCGCTGGCCAAGGCGCTTGATTTGGCGAAGCTCAACCTCAAGGACATCGACGGGCTGAACCTGAACTTCGACAGCTCGGCTCCGGCATTGATCCGCGGCGACGTCGACGCGATCGTCGAGAGCACCGACACGGCGCAGCGGCTGGTCGAGACCGGGAAGGCCCGCGTGCTGATCGACGGCCGGGAGCATCCGGAATGGTCGGCTCCCTATGCAATTTCGGTCAACGGACAATTCCTGCGGAAATATCCCGACCTCGTCAGGCGGTTCCTCGCCGTCGACCTGTCGCTCTCGCGCTGGGCCGACACGCATTATGACGACACCATCCGGATTTATGTGCGGCGGACCAAGGCCTCCGAGGCCGCCCTGCGCGAGACATACAAGCAGGGCCGCTTCTATCTGGACCCGGCGATTACGCCGCGGGCCATCAAGGCGCTGCGGGCGGAAGCCGCACTCATGAAAACGATGGGGCTCCTGAAGCAATCGATCGACTTCGACAAATGGATCGACCCGAGCCTCGTCAACGAGGTGCTCCGAGAGCACCCCGAGCCGCAGGGTGACGCGCAAGTGAGATGAGCAGGGCTCAAGGCCGGAGCCGACACCGACGCTGACCGGTGCCCCGAGGTGCGCGCCTCATCCGCGGGTGCTCGTCCTTGACTCCGAAGGTCATCGCAATCCGGCTGGCCGCATAGCTGTGCCGCGCATGAGCACGGCTGTGCCCCATCTCGAAATCGAGTAGCATTAGAAAAATTCGCATCTGCCGCGTGGGGCGGCAGAGCAAAAAAGTGCGCCGCACAAAGGCGCCGAAAACGGGGAGGTTTCCATGGACGACACGTTGCCGCGTCGCCGATTCCTGCTCGGCGCCGGACTGGCCGGTACGGCGGTTGCAGCCGGGCTCTCCTCGGCATTGCCAGCGGTGGCCGAGGTGCAGAGTTCGAATTCCGGGACGCCCGGATCGCCTGCGCCGGCAAGCAGCGAACCCGAAACCTACCTGACGCTGACCGCCGGAGAGGTGGCCTTTCTCTCCGCCGCCGTCGACGTGCTGATCCCGGCGGACGAGCTCTCGCCCTCCGGCACCGATTGCGGCATCGTCACGTTCATCGACCGCCAGCTCGCGAGCGCGTGGGGCGGCGGGGCGAGGATGTACCGCAGCGGCCCCTATCTGAAGGGCAAGCCCGAACAGGGCTATCAATTGCCGCTCACGCCGCGCGAATATGTCGAGGCCGGCATCACGGCCGCGAACGCCTGGTCGCGCAAGACGTACGGCAAGGACTTCGACCGGCTGCCGGGGGCCGAGCGTGTCGCTGCCCTGAAAGCGATGGAAGAGGGCAAGGCGCAGTTCGAGCACTTCTCCTCGCGCGCCTTCTTCGGCCGGCTGCTCGACATGACGATGGAGGGCTTCTTCTCCGACCCGCTCTACGGAGGGAACCGCGACAAGGCATCCTGGAAGATGCTCGGCTTCCCCGGACTGCCGGCGACCTACGCGCACGTTTTCGAGGAGCACCGCGACAAGCCCTATCAGGCGGCGCCGCAATCGATCGCCGATTTTTCCTAGCGCATGGTTCGGCGAAGCGGATCGCGCCCTAAAGGGAGGCGGACATGACGACGCGCTTGAAAGAAGTCGATGCGGTCATGGTCGGCATGGGGTGGACGGGTGCCATCCTGGCGCGCGAGCTGACCAAAGCCGGTCTCAATGTGGTGGGGCTCGAGCGCGGCCCCGATCGCACGCCGGGGGAGAACTTCACGCTTCCGAGCGTGCGCGACGAGCTGCGCTATTCGCGCCGGCTCGAGCTGATGCAGGACAACTCGACCGACACGATCACGTTCCGCAATGCGGCCGCCGAGACGGCGCTCCCCATTCGCCGCTTCGGCGCCTTCCTGCCCGGCGAAGGGGTGGGCGGCTCGGGCATTCATTGGGGCGCGTTGCACTGGCGCTTTCTGCCGTCGGACTTCCGCATCCGCAGCCACCTGATCGAGCGCTACGGCGCGAAAGCGATCCCGGAGGACATGACCATCCAGGATTGGCCGGTAAGCTACGAGGAGCTCGAACCTTACTACGATCGCTTCGACAAGCTGTGCGGGGCGTCGGGGCAGGCCGGCAATCTGCGCGGAAACACCATCGAGGGGGGCAATCCGTTCGAAGGGCCGCGCAGCAGCCACTACCCGAACAAGCCCATCAAGTCGTCGAGCGGTGGCCTGATGTTCGCGGAGGCGGCCAAGAGCCTCGGCTATCACCCGTTCCCGGCGCCGGTCGCGCTCGCGAGCGCCGCCTACACCAATCCCGAGGGCGCGACGCTCGGCGAATGCCAATATTGCGGCTTCTGCAATCGCACAGCGTGCGAGGCGAATTCCAAAGCCTCCGCGAACGTCACGCTCATGCCGATGCTGCGCGCGGACCCGAAGTTCGAATTGCGCACGCGCGCCTTCGTGAGCCGGCTGATCTACGACAAGGCCGCCAGGAAGGTCACCGGCGTCGCCTACACCGACATGCAGACCGGCGAAGAATACGAGCAGCCGGCCGGGCTCGTCGTGCTCTCGTCCTTCGTATTCGGCAACACGCAATTCATGCTGCTTTCCGGCATCGGTGAGCCGTACGACCGCGCGAACCTCAAGGGTGTGGTCGGCAAGAACTACGGCTATCAGTTCGAGGCTGGCGCCGCCGCGTTCTTCGAAGACAAGCAGTTGAACCCCTACATGGGTTCAGCCGGAACCGGCGTCTGCATCGACGATTTCAACGGCGAGAACTTCGACCATTCCGGGCTCGGCTTCTTCGGCGGCGGATATTTTGCGTGCAATCACGCCGCGGCTCCGCCGATCGGCGGGCGTGCGGTGCCGCACGGAACGCCGCGCTGGGGCTCGGAATGGAAGCGCGCGACGGTGAAGTGGTATCAACACTTCGTGCGCTTCAACACGCAGGGATCGGTCTACGCCAACCGCGAGAATTTCCTCGACCTCGATCCAACCTACCGCGACGCGCTCGGCCGGCCGCTGCTGCGTTTGACGTACAACGGAACGGACAACGACCATAAGATGTCGCGCTATCTGCTCTCGAAGCTCGAGGGGATCATCAAGGCGATGAACCCCACGCACTACGAGATGCATGCGCGGCCGCGGAATTTCACCATCGTTCCGTATCAGTCGACGCACAACACCGGCGGCACGATGATGGGCAGTGATCCCAAATCGAGCGCGGTGAACCGCTATCTGCAGGCGTGGGACGCGCACAACCTGTTCGTCATGGGGGCTTCGGTCTTCCCGCAGCAGCACGGCTACAACCCGACCGGCACGGTCGGCGCGCTCGCCTATTGGGCGGCGAACGCCATCACGACGCAGTATCTGAAAAGCCCCGGTCCGCTGGTGCACGCGTGAGGGAGGGGAGGCAATGTCGATGATATCGCGCGTGTCGTGGACCGCCGGTCTCCTGCTGGCCGTGCTCGTCACGCCGGCCGTCGCGGCCGACGTGGCGCACGGGCAGAAGGTTTACCAAGTCTGCGCTGCGTGCCACACCGAACGGCCGGATGCGATCGGTCCAAGTCTCAAGGGAATTGTCGGCCGCCATTCGGCTGCGCTCGAGGACTTCCGCTACTCGAACCCGATGAGGCGCGCCAATCTCGTGTGGACCGAGGATAATCTGCGCGCCTACATCGCCAACCCGCAGGAGAAGGTGCGGGGGAACCGCATGCCCTATGGCGGTCTCACCGACCCGAAGGACATGGACGATCTCCTGGCCTATCTGCAGACGCTGCATTGACGAAGGCCCGCGCCTCGCTCGGGCGGCTCGCAAGGGCTCAAAGCGTTTTCGCCAGCCGGTCGAGCGTGCCGGCGTTGGGGCAATAGTCTCGCCACGTGTCGGCCGTTGCATCGCGCACGAGGTCCTGTTCACAGCGTGCTTGATTGTCGCAGGCGGCGCACCGACGCCTGAGATCGCGCAGGAGCTGTGCGTCGTTGCGGGCGAGCTGGCTGGCGTCGATCCCAAGCGCCTTCATGCGATGGGCGAGGAGCAGCGCCATGTGCCGCGCCAGAAAAGCGGCGAGGACGGGGCTGCAGCTCAGGAGAAGCCGCAATTGCATGGTGGAGACGTGCATGTGCTCAGCAAGCTGCTCCAGATCGGCGCGGCTGCAGGTGTTGAGAACCGTGATGTGGCGTGGCTCAGGATGAGGCCGGATCCAGCTTGCGACGCTGTCGAGAACCGACTGGACCAACGGATAGGGCGTGGGTTCGCGCTGGATGTGCATCGGGTCCTCCGCGGGACTGATTTTGACAAACCTTCTCCGCGCGGCACGCGACGTGCATTGTTCTGGATCAAGGGGGCGACCAGCCGGGCAGCGATCCGAAAGGCCGGTATCGGGGGGCGCCGTTCCCTTGCGGCATGCCGTCGGGTGCGGGCTCTGGCAAATGCTCGGGGGATCGTGTAGAGACCCGGGCGACTTCCTATATCACGAGTGTTGCGCAGCGTTTCGCGGCAATTCGCGTGCCCTTGAAAGAGGTTCGATGCAAACGGTCGTCATCGTCGTTCACCTCATGGTGGTCCTCGCCATGATCGGTTTCGTGCTGCTGCAGCGCTCGGAAGGGGGCGGGCTCGGCATGGGATCGGGCAGCGGCTTTCTCACGAGCCGCGGCACGTCCAACGTGCTCAGCCGCACGACGGCCATCCTGGCGGGGGTGTTTTTCGTGACGAGCCTGCTGCTGTCGATCCTGGCCGGATGGGAGCGCAAGCCGACCTCGATCCTGCAGAACACCGGCGCTCCGGCCGGCCAGAGCGAGCAGCCGGCCCCGGCCGGACAAGGCGGACGGGGTGTCCTCGACACGCTGCGCGGCGGTGGCGCTCCGGCGCAGCAGCCGCAGGGGCAACCGGCGCCTCCCGCCGCCCAGCCGGGAGGCAATCAGGGGCCGCAGGTACCCCAGTCGCAATGAGACGCAGCGCAAGGGCCGGATTTCCGGCCCTTCGGTTTTGCGGCCTGTGGAGAACGGCGGCCACGCTTAAATGAGGCAAGTATCTGAAATGTCACGGTTTGGCAGCTTCACCGGCGTTTCCGGAACAGCTTTCGCGCGCGCCGGCTTCAGGAAATCGCTCGGCGAATCGCGGCG
>CAYVBN010000252.1:0-2333 GCA_964449645.1 uncultured Hyphomicrobiales bacterium | reverse complement strand
GCCGTTGTAGTTGACGCCGCCGGCCATCACGTAGACCAGCACCTCGTCGTCGCCGATGCGCCAGGTCGGCAGCACCTCGACCTGCATGGAGGCTTCGGGCGGTCCATGGCGCTCCTTGCGGATCGCCCAGGCGTACATTTTTTCCGGCACGTGGCCGAGCGGCGGGACCTCGCCGATCTCGTAGAGAGGCTTGGGAGACGCTAGGCGCGTCGTGGCTTGCGGCGCTGCGGGCATGTGCAGGCGGGCCTCGCGCTGGCGCATGATCCGGCGGAATGTCAGCAGTTCGCCGGAAAGATCATGCACCGGTTCATCACATCGGAGCGCGATCGGGCGTTAAGCCGGTATCCGTTATCAGGATCCGCTTTCGCAGATCGCGCTCCCGAACCGAAGTCTGCCGCAAAGGTTATTGCACCGCAATATAGCCGTTCGGCGGACGCCGGTATGGCGTTCCGGATGAGGCTTGCAATGGGCATCGGTGAATTGCCATGGCGCTTATCGCAATGCACAATCACCACATGAACGATCCGGATTCGGGCCGCGACCGGCCGTGGATCTTCCGCACCTATGCCGGGCACTCCTCGGCGGCGGAATCGAACGCGCTCTATCGCCGCAACCTCGCCAAGGGCCAGACCGGCCTCTCGGTCGCCTTCGATCTGCCGACCCAGACCGGCTACGACTGCGACCATCCGCTGGCCAAGGGCGAGGTCGGCAAGGTCGGCGTCTCCATTTCCCACATCGGCGACGTGCGCGCGCTGTTCGATGGCATCCCGCTCGCGTCGATGAACACGTCGATGACGATCAACGCGACCGCCGCCTGGCTGCTGGCGCTCTACATCGCGGTCGCCGACGAGCAGGGCGCGGACCGCGCCAAGCTGCAGGGCACGACGCAGAACGACATCATCAAGGAATATCTCTCGCGCGGCACCTACGTGTTTCCGCCCGAGCCGTCGATGCGGCTGACGAGTGACGTGATCCTGTTCACGACGGAACAGATGCCGAAATGGAATCCGATCAACGTCTGCTCCTATCACCTGCAGGAAGCGGGCGCGACGCCGGTGCAGGAGGTCGCTTTTGCGCTCGCCACCGCGATCGCGGTGCTCGACCGGGTGAAACGGTCGGGCGTCGCCGCCGCGAAGTTCGACGAGGCGGTGGGACGCATCTCGTTCTTCGTCAACGCCGGGCTGCGCTTCATCACCGAGATGTGCAAGATGCGCGCCTTCGCCGAGCTGTGGGACGAGATCACCGCGCAGCGCTACGGAATTGCCGACCCCAAGCTGCGGCTGTTCCGCTACGGCGTGCAGGTGAACTCGC
Organism: uncultured Hyphomicrobiales bacterium; assembly: GCA_964449645.1. Lineage (GTDB taxonomy): Bacteria > Pseudomonadota > Alphaproteobacteria > Rhizobiales > Xanthobacteraceae > CAYVBN01. Next base: position 1,022 of record CAYVBN010000252.1, on the reverse strand, counting down.
TCGGCCTCACAGAGCAGCAGCCCGAGAACAACATCTCGCGCATTCTCATCGAAATGCTCGCGGTCACGCTCTCGAAGAAGGCACGGGCACGGGCGGTGCAACTACCGGCGTGGAACGAAGCGCTCGGCCTGCCGCGACCGTGGGATCAGCAGTGGTCGCTGCGCGTCCAGCAGATTCTCGCCTACGAGACCGATCTGCTCGAATACGGCGACATTTTCGACGGCGCGACCGAGATCACCCGCAAGGTGGACGAGTTGAAGCAGGAGGTGCGCGAAGAGCTCGCGCGCATCGAGCAGATGGGCGGCGCGGTCGCGGCGATCGAGACGAGCTACATGAAATCGCAGCTCGTCGAGAGCAACACGCGCCGGCTCGAGGCGATCGAGCGCGGCGAGCAGACGGTCGTCGGCGTCAACCGTTACGTCGAGACCGAGCCGTCTCCGCTCGCCGTCGGCGAAGGCGCGATCCACACAGTCTCGCCCGAGATCGAAGCCGAGCAGATCGCGCGGCTGCAGGCGTGGCGCGCGGCCCGTGACGCCGGCGCGGTCGCCGCGGCGCTGAAGGAACTCCGCGCCGCCGCGCGCGAGGGCCGCAACATCATGCCGGCCTCGATCGCGGCCGCGAAGGCCGGCGTCACCACCGGCGAGTGGGGCGCGGCGCTGCGCGAGGTGTTCGGCGAATACCGGGCGCCGACCGGCGTCGGCCGCGCGGCGCGCCACGATGGCGCGGCCCTCGACGACGTGCGCGCCGACGTCGAGCGCGTCTCCAAGAAGCTCGGCCGCCGCATCAAGTTTCTGGTCGGCAAGCCCGGCCTCGACGGGCATTCCAACGGCGCCGAGCAGATCGCGGTGCGCGCGCGCGACGCCGGCATGGAGGTGGTCTACGAGGGCATCCGCCTCACGCCCGCCGAGATCGTCAACGCCGCGCTGGAAGAGGGCGTCCACGTCGTCGGCCTCTCCATCCTCTCGGGCTCGCACCGCCCGCTGGTCGCCGCCGTGGTCGAGGGCATGAAGAAGGCCGGCATC
>CAYVBN010000251.1:0-12061 GCA_964449645.1 uncultured Hyphomicrobiales bacterium | reverse complement strand
GGCGCCGCCGCGCGACCGCGAGGCCGAGGCTTTGAAAGCAAAGCGCCGGGCGGCGGAGCGCTACCGCTCGCCCGGCGCGTGACTCGCGCGCGCCCCCGAGATCAGCTCACGAGGCGCAGCAGGATTGCTTCTGCGGCGCCTGCTTGTATTCGTCGTGGCGGCGGACGAAACTCATCGTGCCCGTTTCATTGCGTCCCTTCGGCGCGCGGTCGAGGATCATGAGCGTGCCGATCAGCTCTTCGGGCCCGCGTGCGTAGCTCGAATAGGTGTGGAACACCTCTCCGGCCTCGTCCTTGTAGAACGCGCTGAGGCCCGGGAGTTCTTCCCCCGCCCGCTCCGGGACGTCGAGGGTGGTGAAGTTGTATTCGATCTTGCCCGCCGCCAGATCGTCCTTGGTGAAGGACACGTTGAAGTCATAGTTGAAATCGCTGCCGAACGACGACACCCACGGGAAGGCCCATCCCATGCGCCGTTTGTAAGCCTCGATCTTGGCGAGCGGCGCGCGCGACACCGCGGTCATCGTGACGTCGTGATGATTGAGATGCACGAGCGCCCCGTCGATGTGATCGGCCAGGAACGAGCAGCCGGGGCAGCCCGCCTCCCAATCGGGGCCGAGCATGAAGTGGTACACGATCAACTGGCTGCGCCCGTCGAACAGGTCGGCGAGGCTCCGCTTCCCGGCCGGCGTATCGAAGACGTAGTCCTTCTCGACCCTGACCCATGGAAGCGCCAGCCGTTCGGTATTGACCGCATCGCGCAGCCGCGTCGCCTCCTTCTCGCGCGCGAGCAGCGCCCTGCGGGCGGCGAGCCATTCGTCCCTCGACACGATCCGATTGTGCATTAACGCCTCCTGTCCGGACTTCATTGACATTTATGTTGATATCAACATAATAATCGAACCGTGTCAAAACCCGCCGACCTTCCGTTCGAGACCACGCTTCGGGTGCGCGACACCTGCCTGTGCCTGCACACGCAGCGGGCGGCGCGGGCCCTGGCGCGCCACTTCGACGAGGCGCTGCGGCCCGTCGATCTGACCAACGGGCAGTTCTCCCTGTTGATGTCGCTCAACCGTCCGGAGCCGCCCCGCCTCGGAGCGGTCACGACCCTGCTCGCCATGGATCGCACGACCCTGACGGCCGCATTGAAGCCGCTCGAGCGGCGCGGCCTCGTCGAGGTGGAGCGCGATCCCGAGGACCGGCGCGGCCGGCGATTGCGGCTGACCCCGGCCGGACGAAAGCTGCTGGCGCGCGCCGTCCCGATCTGGGAACGCATGCACGCCGAGGTGGAGGCGGTTCTCGCCAAGGCGGAGCCGGATCGCCTGCGGAGAAATCTGCGCGTCCTGTCCTGAGCCCGCGCAGCCCCTGCCCCGCATCGAAGATGTGCGCGCGGTTTTCTGTTTCCCGAAGACCGGAGCGGCGGCATCCATGCCTTCGCTCCCTGCAGACCTTTATTGCGCAGCGCCCGTCGTCGCCGGCTGCACGGCCTTGACCGGCGGAGGATTCCATTTGCCGGTAAGCGCTTCGGACCTCGGCGCATATATGCGCATGGTCAGATTGAACGCGCCCTTCGGAGCAGGGAGCCAGTTGGTCTCCTTATCACCGCCGGGGCTCTCGTTCTGGAAATAGAGATCCAGCGAGCCGTCCGGATTTTGCTTCAGCGGCATCCAACTGCTGAGCGCGAACCGGTTCAGGCTGTTTCCCACCTGGAATCCGTCCTTGTCGTACAAAGTGATCGACCAGAACGCGTCCGCGGGCGGCGTGGCCCCCTTGTCGAAATGGAGCCTGTACTTGCCCGCACCGTCGAGGAGCTTACCCGTTTCGTCGCCGAGATTGAGCGGATAGATCGCATCTTCCGGCACATTGGCGCCGAGCCCAGCCTGCGCGATGATCGCCCGCTTCAGATAATAGTTTCCGTACACGCCCATCGTGTCGGTGTTCATCGACCAGCCGTTGACGACCCTGGCGAGCGTCGGCGTCTTCCATTCCATTAGCTTCTGCGCGGCTTCGGGCACGCTTTCGAGGGCGGTCCTGATGGCGGGGTCGAGCTTGTTGATGTCGAAGTCCTGGCCCGGTTCGATGCCGATCCGTTCCATTCGCGCCAGGATCGGCTGGTCGGTGATGTGTGGCGGGTTGGCTTTGAGGATATCGGCTGCGTAAGCGAAGAACCGGCCGGCCGGCATCCTGTCCACCTGCACCTTCGGCGGCGTCTTCATATCGATCGAGGGATCGATCCTTGCTTCGACAGACCGTCCCCGCCTGCCCCAGTCGGACAGCGGCGTCGCCTTATATCCGTCCTGGATCGCATGGACCGCGTCATAATCCTGCGGACCGTCCGTCTTGGTGCGGCCGATAATCCAGACGTAGGACGTCGGCGCCTCGATGAGGCGCGTGTCCTTCGGCAGCCTGAACTCCGTCACGAACCTTTCGCGCAGATTCGGCCGCCACCCGGGCGGCACAACCAGGAAGGTGGCGGCTCGCGTGCCCGTCGTGCGCCAACCGGGAGAGGCGAACACGTCCGTCCACATATCGAGCATGGGCAGGAGATAGTAGCGCCCGTTGGTGTCGGGCGCGGAGATCACGACCGGCCCGTTCGTGAGATCGAGCCAGGCGATCGAATAGAGCGTGTCGAAATTTGGCCGGACGACATCCCGGAAATCCGCTGGAGGAAACGTCGGCACGTTGACAAACATGTTCATCGGCCCGCGTCCGAAGACCTTGCCGGGTTCGATGTTGGTCGCCTGCCTGCGGGTCACATCCATCATGACCAGCGGATAGAGATACACATAAGCGTCGACACCGATGGCCTGTGCCTCCTCCCCGGTCAGAGGATCCGCCATTGCAGCCGGCAAGACCGGCACGGCCAATAAAGCCGCCGACATCGCGGCACCCAAGGCTGCCTTTCGTGACACCCGCGAGAATGATGACACCGCCGCCTCCATATCGTTGGCCCGACAACTTCCCACGTCCGTCCCGGGAAAGCGTATTCTTCAACTGTCTCCAGGATCATGGGGCGAAGGTCGTATTGACAGCACGCGCGCGAAGGCTCGGAATAGATGCGGAGGACGACCATGATCGCATCATCGCTCCTTGCTCTCGTCGTCATCGCGACGCCAGTCATTCCAATTGCCGACGGCGTCCCGTCCCTCGACATCACCTCCATCTGCAAGGCCACGATGTCCGACAGCGCCGCCTCCACGCAGGCGTGCATCGACGACGAAGAGAAAGCGCGTCAAACGCTCAAGGAGCAGTGGGGGCAGTTCACCGCGGGCGACCACGCCACGTGCGCGCGAACGGCCGGCATGGCCGGAATGCCGAGCTACGTCGAAATTCTCACGTGTCTGGAAATGGCGAAGGACGCGCGCGAGCTTCCCGCCGACATCACCGGCCGCGGGAATCGTTGAGCGCCGACCGCGCGGAGCACACCGTCCGCAGACGGCCTCGAAGCTCCGAGATATGCCGCTGACACCGCCTTCGCCTACGGCTTGCCGGCCACGTAGCCGTAGAAGTTGTTCAGGAAGTCGTGCACCGAGAGATCGCCGCGCTGCGGAATTTGATATTCGCCCTGCCCCCAGGTGAAGACCTTCAGGCTGACATTGTCGCCTGAGCGCGCGATCGGAGACCGAAGAACGACCCAGTGATCGGCGTGCCGCGACGTTTCGGTCTGCTCCGTCGCCTCCAGCATCTGCGCATTGATGAACACGCAGATGCGATAGCCCTGGTTGAACAGCTTGTTGGTATCGTCGACCGTCCCGGCTCCCTTGCGGAAATAAAGATTAGTTTCCTCCCGGACGTCGGAATAGCCGGCCAGCCTGAACCATTGGGCCAACTCCCCCGGCATGGTGATGCCGGCGAATTCTTTGTCGGCGTTGTCGTAGTCGAGGAACCAGTTTTCCGAGTCGCGGATGCTCGCCATGGTCATCCAATCGATGGGGGCGATCGCGGAGACCGGCGGCAGATAGTTGCGGATGTCCTTGCCCGGTTCGATCAGCAACCGGCCCATCTTCGCCGTTCCTCGCTCGTAGAGGTCGATCGCGAACCGGACGTACTCTCCCGGGTTGTCCGACAGCTTGCTGAACAGCAGCGCCGCCGGCCCGCAAAGGCTCGCATCGCCCTGCCGCAGGATTCCCGGATTGGCGATCCGCATGAGCATGCCGACGCCGATGTCGTCGCGGTCGAGCTTGGGGAAGGAAGACCGGCCCGAGCGGTTGAGGAAGTCGCAGGCCAGATCAGCGGCGAAGATCTGCCGCGGCGAGATCAGGCGGTACGGCCCGCCATAGTGTTTCAGCGCGTCGACGAAGGTTTGCAGCATCTTGCGCGAGCGCGGCGGGATGCTTCTGGATCTCGACGCGACCAGCGCCAGATCGTGCTGCTCGCTCGCGCTGACGATGCCGTTGCTCAAGGTGCTGCGGATGATGTCGACCACTTCCTCGTGGCTGAGCAGTCCGTCATCCAGAAGGCCCCGGCGCAGCGCCCGCGGCACGGAACCGCTCTGAAGACCGTCCCACTGTCCGGTGGTGCCGGGGGGAAGTGACATAGAGACCTCCTCGTGCGCTGCGACCGATCAATCGAGGAGAGCTGCGTTCGAGCCTCTTACGCGTTCGGGGCCCTTCACGCGGTCTCCTGCGCGTTCCGGCCAAATCGCGTGGCCGTAGGGAAGACACACGCTCCGGGGTCAAACCACGGTGGAGCTGCCGACGACCTGCGGAATGTCCCGGCGCGCGAGCCCACGTCGCGCGAGTTCGGCGGTGCTCATGCCGGCCAGCGCATCGTAGCGTGCAGAAAGTTGGCGTCCGTCGCGGATGCCTGCCCCATAGGCGGCGAGCATGGCGCCGAGCCGCTGCCACAGGTGCAGGCCGCAACGTCGGGCATCCCCGCCCCGGAGAACGGTCGAACGCACCGGAACGAGGGCGAAATCGAGTGACGGCGAGCGCAGCATCATGACCCAGCTCCTGTGCGGAAAAGGGGAACGTCCATCAGATTGGTCGCCGGACCGGGGATTTGGTTCATGTGGCTTGCGGGATCGCGATCGGCGCCCCGGAAAGCCGGTGCGGTATCAACCCGTTCCCGAGAAGATCGAGTCAAGGTGCACGACGCCTTGCAGGCTCGACGTCAAAAAAAACCCGCCGCAACGGCGGCGGGGTTCTTCCTCTGAGTTGGCTTGATTTGACTACTGCCGGCCTGGTGCCGCGCCCTCGTCGGTCGTCGAACCGCGCTGGATCGATTTGTTGATCGAGTTCCGGTTGGTGTGCCGCAGCGTGTTCGGCGCCTCCCGGTACGAGCGCCCCGTCGTATAGGACCGCTCCTCGACCCGTCCTTCGCGCCAACCATGCCAGCCACGTGGGCCGCCCCAGCCGGCTCCGCGGCGATGGGCATAGCCGCACCAGTACCAGCCGGGTCCGTGCCAGCCGTCCGGATAGAAGCAGTGCCGACGGCCGTGCCACATGTATTGGACTGTTTCCGGCGCTCCGAGGCTATCGGCCACCGAACCAAGCCCGGACGAAGGTCCGAAGCTCCCGGCCTGCGCCGCGGGCGCGATGACGGCACCCGCCGTAATCGCCGCCGCCCCAGCAATCAATAATTTCATTTTGGTCATGAGCATACCTCCGGATTTCGTCGCCCACGGACCAACTCCAATTGCGGTCGCTTGGTTCGGAGAAATAGACCGGCCGCCGTGCTGCACGGCACCGGCGGTTCGCACCGCAGCATCATGGCCAAGCGGATGTCACGGCCGCGCGGACACGGACTTCGGCTCGTCCGGCGGTCCGGAAAAGCTGGCGAGCAGCACGGCGAGAATTCCCGTCAGGAAGATGCCGTCGAATGTCCCGGCCCCTCCGATCGAAGCGACCGGAGCCCCGAGCCCCTGAATGTGGTCGAAGTTGAGCAGATCGGCGCCGATCAAGGTACCGAGACTGCCCGCCACATAGGCAAGCGGAGCGGCGTGGCGGCCCGAGAGCAGCAAGGCGATGATCGCGGTGGCAACCGCAGGCACGAAGACCGGCACCGCGATGCCGAGACCGGGAACCGGCTGCGCCAGCCAGTGACACACCGCGGCGACGCCCGCGGTGGCGATCGCCCCTTGGATCCAAAGCCGATTTTTGATCACGAGGTAGATCGACATCAACGTCGGGATGACGGCCCCGCCGACGTTCACGGCGATCAACGTGCCGGGTGACTGCACCACGACGGGCACGACATAGCGCATGCCGAAGAAGTCGATCTCCTGGCCGGACAGCACGCGCTGCTCGGGCAATTGCCCGACCGGGATGTTGAAGTAGCTGCCGAACAGCGAGCCGAGCAGAAGCAGCAACGCGGCCCCCGCGCTGACGCCGAGACGCCTGTAGGCGTACTGCAGTGCTCCCAGTTGCAGCAGGACCAGGAGGACGAGGAAGATCGCAACGAGGATGGAGAAGAATTGCGGAGCGAGCGGCAGGTAGAAGAGTTGGCCCATGTGCCTGAAGCCCCATGACCTGCACCTGAACTGCGCCTGATCACCGCGGGCACCGATGATCCGCGCATCGCGGATGAATGCCCCACGAATGACGAAGACGAATCAGGAGCGGAATTGTTCCTTCGCGCAACGTGCGAACGTTGGGGAAACCTATCACAGCGCAACGCGTTGAACCCGCGAATAGAGACTGCACAGTGAGCAGCACTTCCCCGACTTCGCCCGACGTCTCGCCTCCCGAGCCGACACGCCGTGACTTTCTCTATATCGCGACCGCGGCGGCCGGAACCATCGGGGCGCTCGCGACCCTCGTTCCGCTGTTCGACCAGATGAACCCGGACGCCTCGACGCTCGCGGCGGGCGGCCCGGTCGATTTCGACGTCAGCAAGGTGGAACCGGGCCAGCAGGTCGTCGCGCGCTGGCGGGAGCGGCCGATCTTCATCGTCCATCGGACGCCCGAGATCCTCAAGACGCTGCAGGATCCCAAGCTGCTCACCCAGTTGGCGGACCCGAATTCGCGGCAGCTCCAGCAACCGCCCTACGCCGACAACTGGCATCGCTCGGTCAAACCGGAATTCGCCGTTCTGGTCGGGATCTGCACGCATCTGGGCTGCATCCCGATGTTCGAGCCGCAGCCCAACCCGACCAGTCCGGCGCCGAATTGGGAGGGGGGCTACTTCTGCCCGTGCCATGGGTCGAAATACGATCTCGCCGGCCGGGTCTTCAGCGGCGTTCCGGCACCGTACAACCTGCCGGTTCCGCCCTATCATTTCGTCAGCGACACCACGCTCCGGATCGGAGAGAACCCGCCCGACGTCAATTTCGACTTCTCGTCCATCGAGCAGATTTGAGCCCGCTCGGGGCGAGCTCGGTGGGGCGAAGTCGCCCCCCGCCCCCCCGCCCGCACTCCCAAGCCACACGCCGCGCGTTATCCTCACGACCAATCCTCGAGCCCACATCGGAAAGGGCCGGAGCGATGCGGATCGGCGTCGAGAGTGCTGCGGACGCGCGCGGCGTCGGAATACCTCGCCGGCTTCATCTCCGCGACCGCGAGATCGAACTCGTGCAGAAGCTCGATGAGTGGCACGGAGCCGACCACCGCTATTTCAAGCTCAAGGGGAACGACGGCAATCTCTACATCGTGCGCTTCGACGAGACCGACCGAAGCTGGGAGCTGATCATGTTCCAGCATCCGCGCGGCGCCGCGGCGGCTTCGGCTTCGATCGGATCCGGACGGAGGCCTTGAGGCCCGCGGGCTCAGCGGGACGTCTGCTGCTTGCGCGAGGATTGCTTGCCGGCCGACTGCCTGCTGTCGTCTTTCTGCTTGAACGGAGCCAGCTCGACGATCTGCGCCACCAGCTTCTTCAGGCTGCGCTGCACCGCGATGAGCGAGTTTGGCGAGGCCGGCTGCTGCCGCCAGTTGAACGAGCTGTTTTCGGCCGTGATCTTCGGGATTCCACCGTCGAGCGCCACCGTATAGTCGAAGGTAGCCACGCCCCGCGCCGAAGCGGCAGCGACCGGCTTGCTGGCGTTCACGAATTCCCACTCGACCGAGCCCTTGGCGCGGCACGTCTGCGTATTCGGCTTGCAGGTCGCGGTCATCGAGCCCGGCTTGATGCGATAGCGACGCTGCGGCCAGCGATCGGCAAAATGCCGCTTGTCGTACAGGATCCACGAGCGGGAGGTCGCTTTCCCGTAGTAGATGACCTCATCGCTGTAGAATTCGCCGAGGCCGCTCAGCGCCTCCGCATTCGGCCCCGACCAGCGGGCAATGAGCGAGCGGACGAAATCCATTGTCCGCTGCTCCAACCCGCCGGGCGCGAGGTCGGGCGGCTTGGAATCGAGATCCCGATGCTTGGCGAGCGTCGACCCCGGCAGCGAGGCGACGTCGATCCCGTGCCGCGCCGCGTCGCGGGTGTTCAGCCACACCATCGCGTTCGGCGCCGCCTGGGTGATGTAGACGATCGCTTCCTCGGGCAAGCCGAGCTGGTTCAGATAGGCCCCGAGCACCGCGTTGCCCGGCCCACTCTCCGCCGGGTGCCCCTGCTCGTAAACGTAGGCCGCGTGGAAACCGACCCGGGCGTCGGCGCCGACATAGCGGCGGGCGCCTCCTAGCCAAGCGATGGCGCAGGCCGAGGCGCACTGGGCGCCGTCCGGCACGACCGTCACAAGGCTCTTCTGCCGGATCAGGGAGCCGATGCGGATCCCGGCGATGAGGCTGCCCCCGTCGCTCTCGAACGCCACGGTCGCCTTTGGCAGCGAGGCCACCTTGATGCGGAAATCGTCGATGTCGGTCAGTTCCAGGTCGCCATGGACCACCACCAGGCTTTCGCCGGACGCGACCGGCTTCACCTGGATCACAGCGGCCTTTGCATCGGCCGCGGCAACCAGCGCTACGAGAATGGCGACGAGGCAACGCACGGCGCAACCGAACCCTGCTGGGGGGACACGATCGATACGATCGGGGCGGAGGACGATTGGTTCCCGCCGCTCCAATCACGCCGCAATTTTACCGCCCCTTCGCCCAAAGGGAACGCCGCCGGCCGGACAGCCGGGCCGCTTGTGGATGCATGGCACGACTGGTCGGCGGCGGCGGCGATCAGCGCCGAATGCGATTTATCGGCCGGATGCAAAGATCATCCAAGGGCTCTTGTCCAATGCCCGATCGGCTGCTTGGCGTAATTTCTAAGACGAAGCTGACACACTACTGGACATCTCTACTTTGATTTTCGCAAACAATTGTCGAATGTTAGTTATCAGATTGGTTTTCGAGACCCGAACCCGGTGCGTACCATTTGCGTCACACTGGGATCCTACAGCCTTGAAACCTTTGGTCGCCGCCAGACCCGAAACGCGGAAACAAGGTTGCAACGAGCCATCGACGCAGCCTATGCCTGTGAGGTTATCCACAGTGTCGAACGACAAGGGCGGTGCGAACTGCCCGGATGTGGCCGAATTTTGCACTGCAAAATGCCCCTCGCGCCTATTTTCTCACCCGGGCCTGTAGAATCACCTTGCCCGCGGCGCTTCGGATCGGCCGAAACCAATCGGCCGGAATCCTCGACATCGTTCCCAAACTCAACTCGCCTCGGTGGGACGAGTCGCCTATAATCCGTGCGAATTAGGCCCGTTAGTCACCTTTTGGGAGGAGGGGATGGAATCGGCCATTTCGCGATTGTCGGCGTGGCTCGGCCCCCGATGGTTGCTGTCGATCTTGGCGTCGATGGCGCTCGTGGCAATCACGACCGCTTTCCTTTTCGAGATTCAGATCTGCCTCAAGCCACAGCATCTGATCTTCGCTTATCTGTTGCCAATGACCTTGGTGGCAATCCGATACGGCAGCGCCCCGGCCACGCTGGTGTCGATCGCCGGCGCACTCAGCGCGGTTTATTTCCTCTATCCGCCGAAGTTCAGCCTCTATCTCACCCCGCTCCACATCGGCGAGGTGACGTTCTTCTGTACGCTGGCAATCGCCGCGAGCCAGATCGTCGCTGCGCTCTCGGAAGACCTGAGCGGGCGCACACGACAGAAGCAGCTCGTGTCGCAGAAATCCGCGATGCCCTCCCGCGGCGTGCAGCGCGCGTCGGCCGCTGACGACGTAAGGTAAAGGGCGAGCGCGATAAAAGGGCGGCGCCTGCGGCGCCGCCCTGCCCTCGATCAGATTCTCGCTCAGCCAATCGCCTTCTTCACCCGTTCCGGCGTCATCGGCGTCTCACGCAGACGCACGCCCGCGAGCTGCGCCACCGCGTTGGCGATTGCCGGCGCGACGACCGGCGTCGCCATCTGTCCGACTCCGGTCGGAGCATTGTCGGTCGGCACGAGCTCGATGTGGATCTCCGGAACATCGCTCATGCGCGGGATGAAATAGTCGTAGAAGTTCGACTGCTCGACCGCGCCGTCCTTGATCGAGATGCGCTCGGTCAAAGCCATTCCGAGCCCATAGACGATGCTGCTTTCGGTCTGGGCCAGGATGTTCTCCGGCTGAACCTCGGTGCCGCAATCGAGCGCGCACCAGAAATCGTGCACCCGGATTTTTCCGCTGGCCCGGTCGAGCGAGACTTCGGCAATGCCGCCGACGAGCGTGTCGGAATAGTCGATGAACGCGAAGCCGAGGCCGCGTCCCTCGCGCTTGCGGCCCCAGTCGGCCATCCGGGCGACCGTCTCCACCACCTTGCGGCCGCGCGGCGTCTTGTCGAGCAGCTCGAGGCGGAGCTGGACGGGATCGATCCCACGTTTCGTGGCGATCTCGTCCAGGAAGGCTTCGGTGACGAACTTGTTCGCCGTGAAGCCGATGCCGCGCAGCGACGACGTGCGCACGCCGGTGTCGCGACGCAGCTCTCCGCAATACTGGTGCGGGATGTCGTAGCTCCGCAACTCCACGCCGAGCATCAGGATGAAGTCCTTGTGGCCGGCGCTGTTGTATCGCACCGGGTCCTGGTAGGGAGTGACCCTGTCGCCCGCGAGACGCTGGTGCCAGGCGACGAGCTTGCCGGAGCTGTCGAGACCGGCCCGCAGATAGTGCGCGGTGATCGGGCGGAAGCGCCCGTTATGGACGTCGTCCTCGCGCTGCCACAGCACCTTCACCGGCCGCTTGGCCGCCTGCGCCATGCGCACCGCGTCGACGATGAATTCCTCGTCGCGATGCCCGCGCCGGCCGAAGCCGCCGCCCATCAGAAGGTAGTTGAGCTTCACCTTCTCGCGCGGGATGCCGAGGACCTTGGCGACCGCGTCCACCGCCAGGGTCTGGCTCTGGGTGCCGCACCAGATTTCGACCGCGTCACCGGCCGGCGAGATGGCAGCCACAGCATTCAGCGGCTCCATCTGCGCGTGATAGGCGTAGTCGCAGCGATATTCGGCCTCGACGACCGTCGCGGCCTTCTGCAACTCGGCCGCGGCATCGCCCTGCTTGAACCAGTCGGTCACCGGCCCGGTCGAGTCACGCGCATCCTTGGCGAAACCGTCCAGGCCTGCATCGCTGTCGAATCCCCAGGCGGAGCCGGTCCGGGTCCATTTGGCCGTACGGGCGATCGCCTCCTTGGCCTCGAGCGCCGGATAAGGCGCTTCGGCCAGCACGCCGATGCCGTAGGGCAGTTTGACGATGTCGATGACGCCGGCGATGGCCTTCGCTTTCTCGGCGTCGAACGACTCCGGGGTGCTGCCCTCGACGGGCGCGCGCAGGACGGCGCCGTAGATCATGCCGGGCACCTGGACATCGATGCTGTAGATGGCGCTGCCGTTGACCTTGTTGGGCAATTCGACGCGCAGCATGCTCTTGCCGATCAGGCGGAATTCGCTCGGCTTCTTCAGCTCCTCCGGCTTGATCTCGGGCGCCTGCGCGGGCAGCTCGGCGAAGCCCGCGATCTCCGCATACGTGAGGCGGCGGCCGGATTTCGCATGGACGATAACGCTCGGCTCGGTCGTCAATTCGGCGACCGGCACGGCGAGCTTCCTGGCGGCATTGTCGAGGAGGACGCGGCGCACCTGCGCTCCGAACAGCCGGAGCGGCTTGTAGTAGCTGCGCACCGCGTTGCTGCCGGCCGTGTACATCATCCCGCCGAAGCCCGGATTGCCGTAGAGGGATTCGACCGGCGGCGCCGGTACGACGCGCACCTTGGTC
>CAYVBN010000250.1:0-2010 GCA_964449645.1 uncultured Hyphomicrobiales bacterium | reverse complement strand
CGGTCATCTGCTCGATTGAGCGTGCTTTGAGGAGCACTTCGCCGCCGCCTCGGCAGCCCTGATCGGCCGGGCGACGGGAGGGCGCCTGATGGCAAATGTGGCGCCGATTGGCAACCCAGGGCGCCAGAAAGCCCCTGTCCGGCGGCGCCGGCCGGCCGAAAACGAGAACGCCTGCGGCGCGCGTCCGCAGGCGTGAGCTCGTTCGCAGGGCCGGGCCCCTTTGCGGGTGTCAGCGCGGGGCCAGCACCATGACCATCTGACGGCCTTCGAATTTCGGCTCCTGCTCGACCTTGGCGAGCACGGCGGTGTCGCCTTTGACCCGATCGAGCAATTGCACGCCGAGCTCCTGATGGGCCATTTCGCGGCCGCGGAAGCGCAGCGTGACCTTGACCTTGTCGCCTTCCTCGAAGAAGCGCAGCATCGAGCGCATCTTCACGTTGTAGTCGTGGTCGTCGATCATCGGCCGGAACTTGATTTCCTTGACCTCGACGACCTTCTGCTTCTTGCGCGCTTCGGCCGCCTTCTTCTGCTCCTGGTACTTGTACTTCCCATAGTCGAGCAGCTTGACAACCGGCGGCGTGGCGTTGGGGGAAATCTCGACCAGGTCCATTCCGGCCTCCTGCGCCACGCTCAGGGCTTCGGCGATCGGAACGGTGCCGCGGTTGGCGCCGTCCTTGTCGATCAGGTGGACTTCGCGGGCTCGGATCTCCTCGTTGACGCGCGGGCCGTCTTTTTGAACGGGCGGCGCGGCTCTCATCGGACGACGAATGGCTTAGGACTCCTCTGTTGTTGCGACGGCCTTTCGCGACGGTCCCCTGGGCGCGTTCTCCGGTGTCGACGACAACGCGCTTGCGGAAAACCGTGGCTACTCGGAAGTCATGAGAATCGGGACAAACCGTTCACAAGTCAACGGCGATGCGGCGGGCCGGTTCCTCTTGCAAACAGTCCCGGAAATGGCCCCGGACGGCGCCCGGGCGGGCCGGCCGCTCAGCGCGGACCGAGCAGATCCGCATAGACAGCGAGCATCTTTTCGGCGCTTCGCGCGGCATTGAAATGGGACATGACCCATTCGCGGCCGCGCATGCCCATGCCGCGCCGGGCGGTCTCCGGCATGGAAAACAGCCGGATCAGGCAGGCCGCAAGGGCGGCGTCGTCACCGGCCGGGCAGCGCAATCCGGTCATGCGGTCCTCCGGCACCGCGGGCGGGGCGAGGACGACGTCCGGGCCGGCGGCGAGGTCGGACACGATCACCGGGCGGGCCATGGCGAGCCCCTCCAGAATGGCGCGCTGCAGGCCCTCGGGCTGAACCGAGGCCGAGACCACGACGGTGGCGGCCGCATAGGCGGCGGCCCGGTCCTCGACCGGCGTAACGAGCCGCACCACGTCGGCGGTCCCGGTCGCCAGCACGAGGTCCCATAGTTCGCCCGTATAGCGCGTCCGTCCCTGATCCTCTCCGGCGAACACGCACAGGAAATCCTTCACCCCCATGTCTTTCAGCCGCCGCACGGCGCGCACCACCACGTGATGGCCCTTGCGCCGCAGCAGGCGGCCGACGACGTAGATCACTTTGGTTTCGCCGGTGACGCCCCAGCCGTGCAGCACCTGCGCGATTTTCTCAGGCGAGCTGTTCGCCGGATCATAGTGCTCGAGATCGATGCCGGACGGCACGATCGAAATCCGCTCCGCGGCGGTGCCGTGCCGCTCGATGATGATCTCGGCGATCTGGTCGCTGGGTGCGATGACGCGGTCGCCGCGCGCCATGATGCCGTTGTAGATGTGCTTGAGCGGGTTCTGCTCGCGAAAGCCCTTGTACCAGGTGGTGACGAAGGGCACGCGGGTCAAGCGGGCCGCCACGTAGGCGCTCCAGGCCGGCGCACGGCCGTGCGCGTGAACGACGCGGCATTTGCGCTCACGCACGACGCGCACGAGGCGCGCGGCGTTGCGCAGCATGGTGAACGGATTTTTGCTCGCGGTGTCGAGCCGCACGAACTCGCCGCCGGCGGCGGCGAG
>CAYVBN010000249.1:0-30716 GCA_964449645.1 uncultured Hyphomicrobiales bacterium | reverse complement strand
ACCTCTCGATCCTGATCGTCGAGCAGAACGTGCATCACGTCCTGCGCAATGCCGATCACGCCTACGTGCTGGAGAACGGGCGGATCGTCATGACGGGCAGCGGGCAGGAGCTGCTTCAGGACGAGCGCCTGAAGGTCGCCTATCTGGGACTTTGACTCGATGATCACCGACATTCATTGCCACTTCATCCCCGAGGCCTATTTCGATCTCGTGCGGCGACGAAGCGAGTTCGAGACGCGCGTCGTGTCGGCCGATGCCGGCGCCATCACGCTCACGTGCCGCGGCGCCCGTTACGGTCTCAATCGGACGTTTTTCGAAGCCGGGCGGCAGATCTCCCGTATGGACGCGCTCGGCATCGACCGCACCGTGGTGTCGCTGGCAACACCGCTCGTCAACTATTACGTCGATCCGGTGCTGGCAGCCCAAGCAGCCAAGCTCTGCAACGACGGGCTGGCGGAGCTGGTCGCCAGCAACCGCGAACGATTTGCCGCCTGGGCGTTCCTGCCGATGCAGGACCCGGCCGCGGCTGCAGCGGAGTTGCGCCGCTGCGTCGAGCAGCACGGGTTCATCGGCGGTCATGTCGCGACGAACGTCCGTGGCACTTATCTTTCCGATGATCGCTTCCTGCCGATTTTCGAGACTGCGGCGGACCTCGACGTGCCGCTCTTTCTTCACCCCGCCGATCCGCCGGGGCGCGACCGGACCGGTGACTATGAGCTGACCGTCGTCGCCGGTTATCTGTTCGATTCGACCATCAACATCTTCCGGATGATCTGCAGCAATTTCCTCGACCGCCATCCGGGACTCCGGCTCGTGTGCGCCCACACCGGTGCGTTCAGCTTGATGCTGCGCAATCGCATGCAGCGCGAGGTCGACACCAATCCGGTTCTCTCCAAGTCCCTTCCGCGCCGGATCGGCGACTATCTGCGCATGTTCTATTTCGACACGGTCTGCTTCGAGCCCGAATACCTGCGCTACGCGGCGGAGGTGGTGTCGCCCGAGCGTCTGCTGCTCGGAAGCGATGCGCCGTTCCCGTTGGGCGAACCCGATCCGGTCAAATTTGTCCGTTTCGCCCTGTCGGAGGAACGTGCAAAACTCGCCCTCTCGGAGAACTTCCGCCGGCTGGTAGGGAGGAACGGATGAACATCCGTCGCGTGCTGGTGATCCGCGACACGGTGCACCACGAAGGCGGCCTGCCGGCGCTCAAGCCGGTGTCGCGCGTCGCCGCCTGCGCGGTGATCGACAATCCGCTCGCCGGGCGCGCGCAGGACGACATCGGCGAGCTCGTCGGGATCGGCGAAGAGCTGGGACAACTTCTCGCCGACGAGGCGTTGCAGGCGCTGGGCGGAGCGGCGGTCGTGTCCTACGGCAAGGCCGCGATCGTCGGGACC
This sequence comes from uncultured Hyphomicrobiales bacterium, assembly GCA_964449645.1. Classification (GTDB taxonomy): domain Bacteria; phylum Pseudomonadota; class Alphaproteobacteria; order Rhizobiales; family Xanthobacteraceae; genus CAYVBN01. The sequence goes on along the minus strand of CAYVBN010000249.1, from coordinate 29,325 downwards.
GACGGGGACATCGAGCATGCCGCCGCGATCCTGCATCCGCGCATGGGCCGGCCGATGCGGGGGGCGATCGGCGGCGGCAAGGCGATCATCCCGTCGAACGTCAAAGTCGCGGCGCCCGGCACTTCGATCGATGTTCCGCTCGGCGATCGCGACGACGTCTGGCGGTTCGACACGATCGATACCATCACGATCGCGGTGCCGGATGCGCCACGGCCGCGCGAAATCGTCGTCGTGGTCGCGTTGAGCGACGGCGGCCGGCCGCGGCCACGCGTTGACAAGAACGGCTTCAAGTCTCCCGAGGCAATGTCGGGCACCGCATCATGAGCCTGCGGTTTCCTCTCACCGGAGCGGGGGCCTAGATGGGCGTTCGGCATTTCGGCGCCAGCGTCCGCCGCGTCGAGGACCCGCGACTGCTCGCGGGCCGCGGCCGCTATCTCGACGACATCGAGATGCCCGGCTTGCTGCACGTGGCGTTCGTGCGCAGCCCGCTGGCCCATGCGTCCATCCGCCGGATCGATCTCGACGCGGCGCGCGCGGTGCCGGGCGTCGTTGCGTGCTTCGCCGGGCATGATCTGGGGCGGGCCGTCACCGAGCCGATGCCGCAGATGATTCCCTCGCCGCTCATCCGCCAGTCGCGGACCTATTCGGCGCTCGCCACCGAGGAGGTGTGCCACGTCGGCGTTGCCGTAGCAGTGGTTGTCGCGGAAAGCCGGGCGATCGCCGAAGACGCGGCGGCGCTCGTTGAAGTCGAATACGAGGAGCTTGCCGCGCTCGTCGACTGGCGTTCCGCGCTCGATCCCGCCGCGCCGCGCGTGCACGCGGGCGCGCCCGACAATCTCGTGGCCATGCTGCAGACCCGGTTCGGCGAGGTCGAGAAGGTCTTTGCCGAGGCGCCGCACGTCTTGCGCACCACGCTCGCGGCGCATCGCGGCGCCTGCCATTCGATGGAAACGCGCGGCGTCCTGGCCGTGCCGGAGCCGGACGGCAAGCTGACCGTGTGGACCTCGACCCAGGCGCCCTACATGGTCCGCCGCATGATCGCCCAGCACTTGCAGCGGGCGGAGCGGACGGTGCGGGTCGTAGCGCCGGATGTCGGCGGCGGCTTCGGGCCGAAATGCGCGGTCTATCCGGAGGAAATCGTGCTCCCGGTCGTTGCCGCCACGCTCGGCCGTCCGGTCAAGTGGATCGAAGACCGGCACGAACATTTTCTCTCCACCACGCAGCAGCGCGACCAGACCTGGGACGTCGAGGTTGCGGCCGACGCCGATGGAAAGCTGCTGGCGGTGCGCGGCCGCTGCGTGCACGACAACGGCGCCTATGTCCCCTACGGCCTTGTCGCGGCCGTCACCTCGCTCGCGGCGTTCCCCGGACCCTATGCGCTCGCTGCGCTCGATATTCGGATCGATGTGGTGTTCACCAACACGGTTCCGAATACACCGATCCGCGGCGCCGGCCGGCCGACAACCTGTTTCGTGCTGGAACGGCTTGCGGACCTCGTCGCACGCACGTTGCGTCTCGACCGCGCCGAGGTGCGCCGGCGCAGCTTCGTGCGTGCCGAGCAGTTTCCGTATCTGACCGGGACGAAAGCGCGCGACGGCTCGCCGATCTCCTACGACAGCGGCGATTTCCACGCCTGCCTCGAGGCCGCATTGGCGCGCATCGGACCGGGCTTCGCGGAGCGCCGGGCGCAGGCCCGCGCGCGCGGCCGATATCTCGGCCTCGGCATTGCGAGCTACATCGAGGACACGGGCCTGGCGCCGTTCGAAGGCGCGACGGTGCGGGTCGAGTCGACCGGAAAGGTCGTCATCCAGACCGGCGCCGCCAGTCAGGGACAGGGACACGCCACCGTCTTCGCGCAAATTTGCGCCGATCTGCTCGGCGTGCGGATCGAGAACATTGCGGTGGAAGCAGCCGATACGGCCGTGTTTCCGCTCGGCATCGGAACCATCGCCAGCCGGGTCGCGGTCACCGCCGGATCGTCCGTCCACATGGCGGCGAGCGCCGTGCGGGCGAAGGCGCTCAAGATCGCCTCCGACGCGCTCGAGGTTTCGGAAGGCGATCTCGTGCTGGAGGACGGCGAGGTGCGCGTCGTCGGCGTGCCGGACCTGAAAATCTCGCTGGCGAGCATCGCGCTCAAGCTCGATGGCTCCTCGGGCGTGCCGATGCTGCCGGGTGTCGAGCCTGGGCTCGCCGCGACCGCCTATTTCGAGGCGCAGCGCACGACGTTTGCGAGCGGGACCCATGTGGCGGAGGTCGAGGTCGACCCCGGCACCGGCGCCATCGACATTCGCCGCTACGTGGTGGCGCACGATTGCGGCCGCCTGATCAACCCGATGCTGGTCGACGGACAGGTGCGCGGCGGCGTCGTGCACGGCATCGGCAATGCGCTGTTCGAGCGGATGGTCTACGACGACCAGGGCCAGCCACTCACGACCAATTACGCCGATTATCTGCTGCCGACCGCGACCGAACTGCCCGAGATCGAGATCATCCATCTCGAAACGCCGTCGCCGCTCAATCCGCTCGGCGTCAAGGGAGCGGGCGAGGGCGGGACCATTCCGGCTGCTGCCTGCATCATCAGCGCCGTCGAGGATGCGTTGGCGCCGTTCGGAGTCCGGGTCACGGAACATCCGATCACGCCCGACCGGGTGCTGCGGTGGTTGGGGCATGGTCCCCATTCGGGATCTGCACCCGAGCAGAAACCGGCGGCCTGATACGCCGCCTTCCGCCTCCGCCAGATCGATGGCCGGGCTATCGGCCGCTGCGCTCGCAATCCGGCAGGAAATCTGCTTTGTGACGAGGCGGCCGCGATCGGCCGGATGAGATCGTCAGAATGAATGCTCCGCCGCTTGCCGGGATCCGGGTCCTCGAACTGGCGCGCATCCTGGCCGGGCCCTGGGCCGGTCAGCTCCTGGCCGACCTCGGTGCCGAGGTGATCAAGGTCGAGCGCCCCGGCAGCGGCGACGACACGCGGGCCTGGGGCCCGCCTTTCGTCTCGGGCGCCGACGGGAAGGCGCTCGCCGCCGCCTATTTCCATGCCACGAACCGCGGCAAGCGCTCGGTCGAGATCGATTTCGAGACCGAGGAAGGACGCAAGCTGGTCACGGCCATGGCCGCCGAAGCCGATGTGCTGATCGAGAATTTCAAGGTTGGCGGCCTGCGCCAGTACGGGCTCGACTACGAGAGCCTGCGCAGGATCAATCCGCGGCTGATCTACTGCTCCATCACCGGGTTCGGCCAGACGGGACCCTACGCGCTGCGCGCCGGCTACGACTTCCTCATCCAGGCCATGGGCGGAATCATGCACCTGACCGGCGAAGCCGAGCGCGAGCCGCAGAAGGTCGGAGTTGCTTTCGCCGATATTTTCACCGGCCTTTATGCGGTGGCCGCGATCGAAGCCGCGCTGATCGAGCGCGCGCGCAGCGACGAGGGGCAGCACATCGATGCCTCGCTGCTCGACGCGCAAGTCGGCGTCCTGGCCAATCAGGCGCTGAACTATCTGGTGAGCGGAAAATCCCCACACCGCATGGGCAATGCGCATCCGAACCTCGTGCCGTACCAGGTGTTTCCGGTGGCCGACGGGCACGTGGTGATCGCGACCGGCAATGATGCCCAGTTCAGGAAATTGTGCCGAGTGCTCGGGATCGCGGAGGTCGGGGAGGATCCCGCCTATGCGACGAATGCCGACCGCGTCGCACACCGCGACAAGCTGATTGCCGTGCTCACCGACCGGACTCGCCGGCTGCGGCGCGCCAATCTCTTGGCGGAGCTCGAACGCGTCGGCGTGCCGGCCGGGCCAATTCACGATCTCGCCGACGTCTTCGCCGACCCGCAGGTGATTGCGCGCGGCATGCGCATCGACCTTCCGGAGCCTGCCGCCCATGACGGGCGCATCCCGGGTGTGCGAACGCCGATCACGTTTTCCCGCACCGGATTGTCTTACGAGCGTCCGTCCCCGCGTCTTGGCGCCGACAACGATGCCGTCAGGAGCGCATTCGTACGCGGCGAGCCGATCTTCCGGCGCTCTCCTGACGAGGAGAGTCAGTAGGCGTCTTGGAGCCTCGGCGAGCGCGGCGGCCTCCATGGGCGCGCGTCGACGGCTCAGGCCCTCTTTCCGTTGGGAGGCTTGCCGAACAACGACACGAACACCGAGCGGATCCACTGGTTTCCCGGTTCGCGGTGAAAGCGGTCGTGCCAGTACTGATAGATCTCGATCTTCGGAAACGCCACCGGCGGCGTGATCACGTCGAGATTGAGATCGTCCGCCAGCACGGCGGCGATCGACCAGGGAAGCGTCGCGACCGCGTCGGTATGCTTGGCGAGCACCGCCGCACCGATGAACATCGGCACCCGGCAGACGATGTTCTCCGATGGGATCACCGCTTCGAGCGCGCGCTCCGCCGCGCGATGCGCATGGCCGGTCCCCTGGGTGGAGACCAGCACATGCTTCTCGGCGGCGAAGGTGCGCAGCGACGGCCGGCCCCGGATGCGCGGATGGCCGCTGCGGACGACGCTGACATAACGCTCGGTCCACAGGCGCTGGCGCCGGATGCCCTTCACCAGCGACGGAAACGACCCCATGGCGAAATCGATCTTGCCCGACTCGAGCCACGGCTCGAGATGCTCGGCATCGAGTTGAACCGCGCGCAGGCGGATCTGCGGCGCCACGCCGAGCAGAAGGTTGACGAGCGGCGGCAGCAGCTTGATCACGCCCGCGTCGACCACGCAGAAGTTGAAGGTTCTGGCGCTGGTCTTCGGATCGAACGGGGCGTGCTGGCTGCGCAGCGCCTGCATCTGTGCGAGAACGGCGCGCACCGGCGCTTCGAGCTGTTGCGCCTTGGCGGTCGGCTCCATGCGCAGCGCAACGCGCACGAACAACGGGTCGCCGAAGTAGCGGCGCAACTGCGCCAGCGTCTTGCTCAGCGCCGGCTGGCTGACGTCGAGCACCTTGGCGGCGCGCGTGAGGCTGTGCTCGCGCAACAGAACGTCGAGCACCTGCAGATGATGCAGATCGAGGCCTCCATAACCTGTCGGAATAGTGCGAATACCCATGGGTGAATAGCATACGGGGCCTGTCCCGCGTACGCTAGCCTCAACAAAAGACAAAGACGCAATCGGCCGAATCCGGCGCGCTCCGCCGGAGAGCCGAACGAGGGGAACGCCGATGGATTCGCGCTCGGATTCCGAGAAGGGCGCAGCCTGGGCTGCGCGGGCCGGTTGTCTGCACGCGGGGTTTTCGGACAGAAGCGTCTCGGCTCTGGAATTCCGCGAGGCCCTGGCGAAGGTCGGCAGCGCCGTATCGGTGATATCGACCGACGGTCCGGCCGGCACCGCCGGGCTGACGTGTTCGGCCATGTGCGCGGTGAGCGATACGCCCCCGATGGTGGCCGTCTGCGTGCATCGCAACAGCGCCGCCAACGCGGCGATCACCGCCAACGGCGTGCTATGCGTGAACTGCCTGCAGGCCGATCAGCGGGACCTCTCGCAGATGTTCGCCGGCGTCGGCCGGGTCGCCATGCGGGAGAGATTTACGCACGGCCGCTGGGACACGCTCGTCACCGGAGCGCCGGTCTGCGCGGACGCGCTCGTGGCGCTCGATTGCGAGATCATCGACGTGCGCGAGTTCGGCACCCACAGCATGTTCATCGCGAGAGTGGTCGCGACGGCGCACGCCGGACCGGCCGACCCGCTGCTCTATCACCAGAGAAGCTATGCAACGACGAGGTCGGTATGAGCACCAAGGCTGTAACGAAGCTTTCCGAACGTCCGGAGCAACGCACGCGCCTGCGCACCGGCGAGCATTATCTGCGCTCGCTGAACGATGGGCGCGTCGTCTGGGTTGGAAACGAGAAGATCGACAACGTCGCGACGCATCCGCTGACGCGGGATTACGCCGCGCGCATCGCCGAATTCTTCGATCTGCATCATCGCGAAAACCTGCAGGACCAGCTCACCTTCGTCGACGATGAGGGCGTGCGGCGCTCGATGACCTGGTTCCAGCACCGGACCAAGGAACAGCTCGTCCGCAAGCGGAGATACCACGAATTCATCATGAAGCAGTTCGTGGCGGCGTCCTGCCCGCGTACCCCGGACGTGCAGAACTATATCCTGGTCACCTACATCGACGATCCGGAGCCGTGGGAAAAGGCCGCGGTCGGCGCCGAAGGCCGGGGGCTGGCGAAGAACATCGTCGCGTTCTACCGCCACGCCATGGACAACGACCTCGTCTGCGCCCCGCATTTCGTCGACCCGCAGGCGGATCGCTCCAGTCCCGACGCTCATGCCACGTCGCCGGCGCTGCGCGTCGTGAAGACCACGGACGAAGGAATCATCGTCAACGGCGTGAAGGCGATCGGCACGGGATCCGCCTTCGGGGATTTTCTCCACCTCGGGGTTTTCTTCCGCCCGGGGGCCAAGGGCGATCAGATCATCTATGGCGTGTGCCCGGCCAATGCGCCCGGAGTGACGATCGTCTGCCGCGAGAGCGTCGTGAAGAACGATCCGGTCGAGCATCCGCTCGCCGCGCAGGGCGACGAGCTCGACTCGACCGTGCTGTTCGATCATGTCCTCATCCCGTGGAAATACGTGTTCCACATCGGCAACCCCGATCACGCCAAGCTCTATCCGCAGCGCGTGTTCGACTGGGTGCATTACCATGCCCTCATCCGCCAAGCGGTGCGGGCCGAGCTGCTGGCCGGCCTCGCCATCCTGATTTCCGAGCATCTCGGCACCTCGAAGATCGAGGCCGTGCAGTCGCGCCTCGCCCGCATCATCGGCTTCCAGCAGTCGGTCTATGCCCATGTGCTGGCTTCCGAGGATCAGGGCTTCTACACGCCCGGCGGGCTCTACAAGCCGGACATCCAGCTCTTCAACTGGGGCCGCGTGTATTTCCTCGAGCACTTCGGCGCCATGATCCACGAGCTGATCGACCTCTGCGGCCGCAGCGCCCTGATGTTCCCGACCGAGCAGCAGTGGCAGGACCCGGCCATGCGCCCCTGGCTCGAGCGGCTCAACAAGGGCCCGGCCGGCGAGCCCTATGACCGGATCAAGCTCGCGCGCGTGATCCGCGACCTTTATCTCACCGACTGGGGCGGCCGGCTGTTCATGTTCGAGAACTTCAACGGCACGCCGCTGCAGACGCTGCTGTCGCTGACGATGAAACGGGCGGAATTCACCGGCTCCGGGTCGTTGGCCGCCTTCGCCCGAAAGGTCGCAGGCCTCGAAATTGCCGAGGACCGCCTGACCGAATACAAAGCTACGGCCGACTACGCGAAGGCTCAGGACGCCGCGCGCGGCGAAGCAGGACGCGCCGCCTAGGGATCGAACTACGCCCCGGGCGGGCCTAATCATGAATAGCAGGAGATACCATGCCCAAGCAGCGGATCAGTTACGTCCCCCTCGAGAAGATGGACGCCGAGATGCGGAAGGAGATGGAGCGTTGCCAGCGTGAAGGCACGCCGCGGCCGGAAAGCTCGGCCGTGCGCGCGCACGTGCCGGCCTGCTTCTGGTTCTTCGCCAATTCCTGGCGCGACATCTTCCGCAACGGCGTGCTCGACCACGCCATCAAGGAGCTCTGCCGGCTCTACGTGTCGCGCTCCGTCCAGTGTGAATACTGCGGCAATCAGCGCTCGGTGAAAGCGACCACGAGCGGCGCGCTCATCGAAGATCACGTGATGGACCTGCTGAACTTCGAGAAGTCGACCAAATACAACGAACGGCAGAAGGCGGCGCTCGCCTATGCGGAGGCCATCACTTGGCACCTCAACACCGACGACGCCTTCTGGGACCGCATGCACCGCAACTTCACCGAGCCGGAACTGGTCGAGCTCGGCTGCATGATCGGTCTCACGCTCGGACAGCAGAGCTGGCTGCGTCTGCTCAACATCGAGCACCATCAGGTGCTGGCCGGAACGACGGCGTCGATGGCGCCCGGCTACGAGGATGCGCAGACACTCGCGGCCACCAAGGCGGCAGCCGACTACTGGGCCAAATCGAAATCGGCTGCGCCGGACAAGGTCGCCTGAAACAGGGCTCCGGGCGTCCTCCCGGAGTTCGCGCACGAGGGGGATATGCGCAGGAGCGATGACCGCGTCCTGACCACGCATGTCGGCAGCCTGCCGCGAGGCGAGCCGCTCAACGAACTGCTCATCCGGGCAGAGTTGGGCGAGCTCGCCGATCAGGCAGAACTCGAGGCCGAGGTCGAGCGCCGAGTCGGCGAGGTTTATCGTCGGCAGCTCGCCGTCGGCATCGATGTTCCCAACGACGGCGAGCAGGGCCGGGTCGGATTCCAGACCTACGTGGCGCAGCGCATGTCGGGGTTCGGTGGGGAGTCCAACCGTCCGCGGCCCCGCGAATTCGTCGACTTCCCGGATTTTGCGCGCCAGTTGATGGCGCGCTTTCCGCGGCGCGGCAAGCAGTTCAACGCACCGCAGGCGATCGACGAGATCCGCTACCGCGACACGTCCGCGATCGAACGCGAGGTCGCGCTGTTGCGGCACGCGGCCAAAGCGGCGGGGCGAGCGCCGTCGGACTGCTTCATGACGGCGCCGTCGCCCGGCATCATCGCGACGACGCTCATCAACGCCTATTACCCTTCGCACGAAGATTATCTCTTCGCGCTCGCGCGCGAAATGCGCAACGAGTACCAGACGATACACGCCGGTGGCTTCGTCCTGCAGATTGACGCGCCCGATCTCGCGATGGAGCGCCATATCGTTTTTCAGGACAAGTCCGAGGCGGAGTACATCGCGATCGCCGAACGGCACATCGCGGCGATCAACCGGGGGCTCGAGGGGATTCCGCCGGAGCGGGTTCGTCTCCACTGCTGCTGGGGCAACTGGGAAGGGCCGCACGTCCACGACATCCCGCTCGCACGCGTGCTGCCGGTCCTGGCGCAGGCGAAGGTCGGGGCGCTGTGCATCGAGTTCGCCAATCCGCGGCACCAGCACGAATACGAAGCGCTCCGGCGCTTCAAGCTGCCGGACAACCTGATCCTGGTGCCGGGCGTGATCGAGACCACGAGCAATTTCGTCGAGCACCCGGAGGTCGTGGCGCGCCGCATCGAGGAGGCGGTGGCGGCGGTCGGCGACCGGGAGCGCGTCATCGCCGGCACGGACTGCGGCTTCGGCACCTTCGCGGGGCGCGAATGGGTGGCCGAGGACGTCGTCTGGGCCAAGCTCAAATCGCTCCGGGAGGGCGCGGATATCGCCTCGACGCGACTGTGGGGGCGGTCTCACTGAACTCGGTGGTTGCAGTCGAAGCCGCCGATCGAACGAAGGTCGGAACGCTTCGTCGAGGCTTGGTAAGTCGAGGCCTTGGCAAAACAAAAAACGCCCGATGGGCGAAAAAAAGGAATGGATCGGAGGACCACAAACACGAACACTCCGGGAGGGCGACATGACCGAGACAGTGGTTGCGGCGAAATTCATTGATCCGGCCGGGGTCGGTCGGAGCGGGACAGGCGGACGCATCGATGTCGTTTCCGTCGTGGATGCGTCTCCAACGGGTGCGTTCATTCTCGGCGTCGTTGCGCTCTGCGCCGGCGTCTCCTTCCTGGACGGCTTCGATATCCTGGCGATTTCATACGTGGCGCCGGTGATCGGCAAGGCGTGGGCGCTGCCGAAAGAGGCGTTCGGGCCGATCTTCGCCGCGCACTATGTGGGCGCCTCGCTCGGCTCTGTATTCTTCGGCTGGTATGCCGATCGATACGGCCGCCGCATGGGCGTGATCGTCCCGACAGCGATCTTCGGCGTGTTCGCTCTGCTCACCGTCTTCGCCTACGACTTCCGCTCGCTGCTGCTGCTGCGCGCGCTGATCGGCGTGGGGCTCGGTGGCGCGCTCTCCAATGCCATCGCCATGGTGGCCGAATATTCGCCGCATCGGGCGCGGGCGACGCTCGTCAGCCTGATGTACGCGGCCTTTCCGCTCGGTGGGGTTCTCGGCGGACCGCTGTCGGCCTTCCTGATCCCGCGTTACGGCTGGCAATCCGTGTTCGTCGTCGGCGGCGTGCTGCCGCTCCTGCTGATGCTCGCGCTTGTTCTCTGGCTCAACGAATCGATCCGCTTTCTCGTGCTGAGCCGCGCTCCGGCGGACCGTATCGGCAGCTTGCTGCATCGCATTTCTCCGGCGTTCCGGTACGCCGCGGGTGACGAATTCATCCTTGGCCAGAAGCAGGACATCTCGACGCGCCCCACGCGCGAGATCTTCTCGCGCGAACATGTCCGGGCGACCGTGCTGCTGTGCCTTGCAGCGTTCACCGCGCAGCTCGTCATCGTCTACGTGGTCACCTGGATGCCGCTGGTCCTGGCCTCGATCGGCATGCCGGTGACGTCGGCCATCCTCGCCTCGGTCGCCTTCTCGGTCGGCGGGATCGTCGGAGCGATCGGGCTCGCGCGCCTGATCGACCGCTACAAGTCCTACGGCTGGCTCATCGCGACCTTCTTCGCCTCCGCCGCCGCGATCGCCGGCATCGGGTTTCTCGCCGCCGACTGGTACGCCCTCCTGGCGATCACGGCCGTGACTGGATTGCTGACCGTCGGCGCCAACATCGTGCTCAGCGCCTATTCGGCGACCGTCTATCCGACCTCGATCCGCTCGACGGGAGTCGGCTGGGTGGTCGGATGGGGTCGAGTCGGGGCGATCGCCGGCGCGTTGTTCGGCACCGCGCTGGTCGCCATCGGGCTCACCATCGAGAGCGCCTACATGATCGCGGCCGTTCCGGCTGTGGTCGGCGGTCTCGCGGTTGCGTTCGTGCGGGCGCGCCATCATTCGAATGCGTGACGCCCGCCCAATCATCAGGGAGAAATTCGATGCCTGCTCTCCAGAATCCCGGCTCGCTGCTCGCGAATGCGGGGCTGCTCTTGATGGTCGCTTTCTTCCTGATCACGGCGGCGTTGAACGTGCGGCCGGCCGGCGTGGAAGATCACGTGAACCGCCTGAAGATCTTCCGCGCTCCGTTCCCGCGTCTCACGTTCTGGATCGGGATCGCCATGGAGGTGGTGGGTTGCGCGTTGGTCCTGACCGGTTGGCATGCCGATATCGGCGTGATGTTGCTCATCGCCTTTACGATTCTGGCGACCGCACTGCTGCTGCGTTTCTGGGACGTCCAGGACCCGATGAAGCGCACCGGCATGCGGCTCGGTTTCCTCGCCAATATCGGGGTTCTCGGCGGCCTGCTGCTGCTGCTGAGCAGTGTACGTTGAATCCGAAGACAGTTCGTTCACAGGAGTTGCGAAATCCATGCCGCGTCTTGCGCCGTTGCCGCCCGAGCATTCGCCCGAGCTGAAAGACGAGTTCGATTCCTTCTTCAAGACGCTCGGGTTCGTGCCGAACAGCGTCCTGACCATGCAGCGTAAGCCGAAGCTGGTGAAGGCGTTCGTGGCGATGCAGCGGGCGATCTGGGATCCCGAGAGCCGCGTCGACCGCGGGTTCAAGCGCCTGCTCGCCCATGCGGCAAGCCGCACCGCGGGCGACGCCTACAGCATGGCGCACACCGCGAGCGGCGCGCTGCACTTCGGCACCAGCCCGGAGAAGCTGGCCGACATCGGCGACTTCCGGACCAGCCGCCATTTCAGTGCCGCTGAACGTGCGGCGCTCGCCTTCGCGGTTGCCGCCAGCTCCACGCCGAATGCGGTCCGCGACGAGACATTCGCCGAGCTGCGAAAGTTCTGGGACGAGGAGCAGATCGTCGAGATTCTCGCCGCCGTGGCGATGGCGGGCTTCCTGGCGCGCTGGAACGTCACGATGGCGACGCCGCTGGAGGAGGAGCCGAGAGAGGTCGGCGAGAAGCACCTGGCGCCGCACGGATGGGATGCCGGCCTGCATGCAAGCCGCTCGGCTTAAAGCGTGACTCCGCAAAACTGGACACCGGCTCACCGCAAAAACGCGAACCAATAAACTTTGAAGCACGTTCCGATCGATCAGGTCGGAACGTGCTCCGGGAACATCCGGGTGTGCGATGCGAGGCCCAGGACCTCAGTTCACCGACAGCCCGATGGTGCGGGCCATGTTGCCCCAGGTCTTCACTTCGCTCTCGAAATAGCTCGACGCGTCCGCACGCGATTTCCTGATCGCGTCGAAGCCGATGGTCTTCAGCTTCTCCTGCACGGCCGGCTCCGCCAGGATGGCGTTCACTTCCGTGTTGAGCTTGTCGACGATCTGGTCCTTGGTCTTGGTCGGAACGAAGAAGCCGACCCAGGACGCCGCATAGAAGTTCGGATAGCCGGCTTCCGCGTAGGTCGGCACGCTCGGGACCGCGGGAGCGCGTGTCGGATTGGCGACGCCGAGGCCGCGCAGCGCGCCCTCGTTGATCTGCGCGACCGCCGACGGCAGCGACACGGCCACGAGATCGATGTGACCGCCGACCGCCGCCGCCACGACCGGCGCGCCGCCCGAGAAGGGAACGTGGGTCGTCTTGATCTTGGCGATCTCGTGGAAGAAATATTCGGCCGCGATGTAGGAGCCTGTTCCCACGCCCGCGGTGCCGAAATTGATCGGCTTCTCCTTGGCGGCACGGACGAATTCGCCGAGCGTCTTGGCCGGGTTGCTCGGATGCACCGCGAGCAACTCGGGGGTCGACGCGGCGATCGCGACCGTGCGGAGATCGGCCGTGTCGTATCCTTTGTTCTTGAAGACGGTGTCGTTGATCGCGAGCGCCGTCGTGGTGACCAGGACGGTGTAGCCGTCCGGCGGCGCATTGGCGACGAAGCGGGCGCCGATATTGCCCCCCGCGCCGCCGCGATTCTCCACCACCACGCTCTGGCCGAGCCGTTCGCTCAATTTCTGGCCGACCAGGCGCGCCACCGTGTCCGCCACGCCGCCGGGCGCGAAGGCCACGATGAACGTGATGTTCTGCGACGGATATTGCTGCGCGGCGGCCGGGCCCGCCCAAATGCCGCAGGCGAGCACTCCCAATGCGGCCAGCCGGACAGGGCTGAACGTGTGGCGATAGGTCATCAACTCCTCCCCTCGTGTTGTTCTCGACCGCGGTTCAGAAGCTCTGGATGATGGCTTGGACCTGCGGCCAATATTCCTTTCCACGCTGTTGCATCAGCGTCAGATAGCTCTCGTTCTCCCAGCGCACGATGGCCTCGTGAAAGCTCGGTCGCCCTTTGCAGCGGGCGTACCAATCGGCCACATGCGTGCGGCCGCCGATCATCCCGAGGATGTCGAGATGCTCGAGCCGGGCCAGGTAGGGGGTGAAAGCGACGTCCGCGAGGCTGTACTCGTCCCCGGCCAGCCAGGCGTGAGCGGTGAGAGCTTCCTCCATTTCGTCGAGCATCTGCACCATTCGCTTTGTCGCAATGATGAAGTGCTGCGACTGAGGCCCCTTCTCGATCACGTCGCGCCGCCGCTCACGCTTGAAGATGTTGGGGATCTGCTCGAGCATCTGTTTCCCGAGCTCGCCGCGCTCGATGTACTGGTGGCGGAACGCAATGCCGAAGCTCAGAATGGCGGCGCTCGCATCGTGAATGTCCTCGTCGAGCTGCTTGGTCCACAGCCGCATCTGAGCGCGGCCGTAGGGATCCTTGGGGGCGAGCGGCGGGTTGGGGTAAGCCTCGTCCAGATATTCAAGAATGACATTCGACTCGGTCACGACCTTGTCGCCGTCGATCAGGGTCGGCACCACGGCGCGGCGGTTGAGCTTGAGGTACCACGGTTTCTGGTGCTCGCCCGATCGCAGCACAATATGCCGGTCTTCCCATTCGAGCCCCTTTTCGGCGAGGCACACGCGCACCTTCTGGGCGCAGAGCGACATGTCGTTGTGATAGAGCGCGAGCATTCGGTGGGTCCTGCTTCTCACGTCGGACGCCGGGGCCGGCCCGAGCCTGTCCAAAGCCCTGTCACCTAAGTCGGTGCGGTTCGGTGCGTCAATATCCACGAACATTTGTTCGCATTCCGAACGAAACGCGCTATGCTGCCGGACATGCCGCGCACGGGCCGGACCAGCAGAGAGCGTCCCGACGACGACCGGGAATACATGGCGGGCCTCGCCAAGGGCCTGGCCATTCTGGAGGCGTTCGGGAGCCGCAAGTCGCGGCTGAGCCTCAGCGAAGCCTGCGAGATCGCCGGACTGTCGCGTGCCGCGGGCCGACGCTGCCTGCGGACGCTGCAGCAGCTCGGCTATGCGGTCTACGACGGCAAGTATTTCCTGCCGGCGCCGCGGGTGTTGCGGCTCGGCCACGCCTATCTGATCGCGAACCCGCTCACGCGTGTCGTGCAGCCGACGATCGAGGCGGTGAGCGAGCGCACGAAGCACTCCGTGGCAGCCTCCGTTCTCGACGGAGTTCATGTCGTGGTCGTGGCGCGCGCGCTCGTGCAGCGCAGTCTCTCGGCGGGGTTGGCGGTCGGCGGCTGGCTGCCGGCCTATTGTTCGGCGAACGGGCGCATTCTCCTGTCCGGCTTTCCCGATCCCGAGGTGGAGGCGATGCTGAACCGCATGGAACGGACAAAGCTGACGCCTCATACGCGCACGGAGGTGCGCGAGGTGATGCAGGAGATCAAGGCGATTCGGTCACGCGGCTACGCCATCAACGAGCAGGAGGTCGAACTCGGCCTGACCACGATCGCCGTCCCGATTCGAACGCGCAACGGCGACATTGTGGCGTCGCTCAGCATGTCGAGCATCGACAACGCACGCGAGCGGCGCAACCTCGTACGGCTCGTTCCGGAGCTGCAGGCGACGAGCATGCGGCTTGCGGCGCTTCTGTGATTGCTCCGCTCCATCTGCGCCTTCCGGTGGCCATCAATTGCGCGCGTCCCGGCGCTCTCCGCCATCAATTGGACATGCAGACCTATCAGAAACTGTCGTGCTAAGATCACGAGGATTGCTCGTGGCTGGACGGGGCATGTGTGTGCGGAGTAGTGCTCCATGTTGGGCCATCGCCTTTTGAGTATCTGCATTGCAGCCGGTCTCGGATCGATTTCGCTCGCGGCCCATGCTCAGGACTGCGATCGGTTTTTCTGGCAATGCCAGGGCTGGTCGGGACCGAGTGCGCCGGCTCCGCGCGAGGTTGCGCCGCCCAGCATGTTCACGCCTGACGTGATCGTGCCGCGGCATGTGTTGCCGCCTCCGGCGGAGGCCGAACCGCTCGAGCCGGTTACGCCCGCCGACCCCGCCATGCGCCAGCGCTACGCCGCCCTCTACGCCTCCGTGCCCGGAGAGCCGTTCCCCATTCCGGCGGTGAAATTGTCGGAGGTGAATCCTGCGTTCCTGCGCACCGTCGTCGATTCTCCGTTCAACGAGGCGCCCGGAACCATCATCGTCGATCCGCATCGGCATTATCTCTATCTGATCGAATCCGATGGCCGGGCGATACGCTACGGCGTCGGCGTGGGGCGGCAGGGGTTCGGCTGGTCGGGTGTCGCGACGGTGCACAACAAGCAGGAATGGCCCGATTGGTATCCGCCGAAGGAAATGCTCGATCGGCAGCCCGAACTGCGGCGGCAGATGAGCCAGTTGCAGAGCGGAATCGGAATGTCGGGCGGTCCGCGCAATCCGCTCGGCGCCCGCGCCCTCTACCTATGGCAGGGCAACAAGGACACGCTCTATCGCATTCACGGCACGGTCGAGCCGTGGACGATCGGAAAAAGCGTGTCCTCCGGGTGCATCCGCATGATCAACCAGGACGTTCTCGACCTCTATCAGCGCGTCGCGGTCGGCGCGAAGGTCGTGGTGCTTCCCTGAGTTGAGATCGGGTCGAAAGCTCCATCACGCTCCAGGCCTATTCGACCCGGAGCCAGGGGCGCGTATGTCCGACTGACGCGGTTCGTGATTGCAGACGGCGGCCGAGACGGTAAGGTTGTCTTCTTTGTGCCGTTTGGAGAGCCGTGTTGCACCCGCGCGAACGTTTTGCCTATTCGCCCATCGAGAGCCGTCCGCCGTTGAAATTCCCCGACGGGATCCGGCTCGTTGTCTGGCCCGTCCTGGCACTCGAAGAATGGGATCTGTCGCGGCCGATGGCCCGCATGGTCATCTCGCCGCCCCAGGGCCAATCGCAGCTTCCCGATCTGCCGAACTGGAGCTGGCACGAATACGGCATGCGAGTCGGCTTCTGGCGGCTCAAGAGAATGCTGGAGCGGCTCGGGATTTCACCGACCGTCACCCTCAACGCCCGCGTCTGCGAGACCTATCCGCAGGTGGTCGAAGCCTGTGTGGACAGCGGCTGGGAGCTCAACGCCCACGGCTACGACCAGGTCCCGATGCACAAACTCGCCGATCAGCGGGCCGTCATCGCCAAGTCGATGGACATCATCGAGCGGGCTTGGGGCAGGCGTCCGCGCGGCTGGTTCGGGCCCGGCCTGACGCAGACGTTCGATACGCTCGACTTCCTGTCCGAGGCGGGCGTCGAATATATCGGCGATTGGGTGCTCGACGACGAGCCGGTGACGCTGAAGACGACGCATCGGCCGGTCGTCGCGCTGCCTTACAATTTCGAGCTGCATGACATCGTGCTGATGGCGCTGCAGCACCATCCGTCGGACATGCTCTATCGGCGCGCGCTCGATCACTTCGAGTGCCTCTACGAGGAATCGACGCAGCGCGCCAAGATCGTGGCGATCGCCTGCCATCCCTATCTGTCCGGCGTGCCGCATCGCATCGCGCACGTGCAGCGGACGTTCGAGGACATTCTCAGCCGGGACGGCGTGGTCGCCTGGGACGGTGCCCGCATCCTCGATTGGTATCTCGCCCAGCGCGCGAAGGACTGAGTGGTCAAATGTCAGTGAAATTTCGCTCGGCCTTCGTTCCGCACGACATCACAGCGCCGATCACCGGCGCTCCGACGGGTCCGCTCGCGGGCCTGACCGCGGCTGTCAAAGATATGTACGACATCACGGGCGAGAAGGCCGGAGGCGGCAGCCCGGACTGGCTTGCCGCGCAGACGCCGGCCCGCACGCATGCCGGAGCCGTTGCGAGGATTCTCGATGCCGGGGCCACGATCGTCGGCAAGACCGTGTGCGACGAATTCTTCTACAGCGTCACCGGCGCGAATGCCCATTACGGAACGCCGGTGAATCCGCGCGCGCCCGGCCGGCTGCCGGGCGGATCGTCGAGCGGTTCGGCTGCGGCGGTCGCGGCCGGTACTTGCGATTTTGCCCTCGGCAGCGACACCGGCGGGTCGGTGCGCATTCCGGCTGCCTTCTGCGGGATCTACGGCATTCGGCCGACGCACGGCCGCTTCGATCTCGCGGGCGCGATGGCGATGGCGCCGAGCTTCGATGTTGGCGGCTGGTTCGCAAGCGGCCCCGGGCTCTTTCGCCGGCTCGGGGACATCCTGCTGGTCGGTCATAAGACACCGGGAACGATCGGCCGGGTCGTGGTGCTCGACGACTCGTTCGCGCAAGCCGATGCGGAGATCCGCGATCTGCTGCTCGGTTTCCTCGCGCAGGCAAAGGATGTGTATCCGCAACCGGTCCACGGCATCATCGCGCCCGAGGGATTCGAGGCTTGGCGCGATGCGTTCCGGATCGTGCAGGCGCACGAAGTCTGGCACAACTACGGTGCCTTCGTCCGCGCGCATCAGCCGAAGTTCGGTCCGGGCATCCGCGAGCGCATGGAATTCGCCGCGACCGTGTCGGAGACCGATGCCGCAAAGGCACGCGAGATCTGCGCCGGCGCGCGCGATCATATCCGTCAGCAAGTCGGGACCGGTACGGTCCTCGTGTTGCCGACCGCACCATGCATCGCGCCGCGCTGTGACACGCCGGCCAATGCACTGGATTCGTTTCGCACGCGCGTCATGCGTCTCACCTGTGTCGCCGGGCTCGGCGGATTACCGCAAGTCTCGATCCCGGTCGGTTCGGTTGCGGGCTGTCCGGTCGGCCTGTCGTTCATCGGCTGGGCGGGAGGAGACGAGGCGCTGCTCGATCTCGCAGTGTCTCTTGCGCCGTATGTGGGTGCGACAAGCGCGGAACCGATTTAAGCAAGCGATCAAGCGACCCACACTCGGCAACGCTGGCAAGTTTCTCGGCGCCCGCTTCGAGTTTTTCTGCGCGCGGCATGCAACAGCGCATCGGAGTCGCTCCGGGGCGTAGGCTGCAAGTGGCTTGCGTCCGACATTCTGCGCGCAACGGGTCGCCCCGGGCGAATCAGAAGACTCTGCGGTATCGGCAAAATCAGCGACCGATTTCATGAGCCATCGGAGGTAGTATCTGCCGCTTTCCGGAAGGTTGTCGCTGAGTTTCCCGCCTTATATTACCGTGTACGGCGTTCTATTGCGGAAGACATCTTTATTCCTTCATGTGTTTGTGCCAGCTTTTACCTGACGGCTGGGGGATCGCGGGGAGGGGACACCCGTGCACAACCTGCTTGTCGTCGATCACGACTATGCCACTCGCCTCATGATGGCGAACGGCTTGCGGACAATCCGCTGCGACGTCACCGATGCCGAGACCGGCACGGAAGCAGCGTGGTTGCTCGAACATCGAAAGTTCGATCTCACCATCATCGACCTGCTCGTGCCGGGCGTTCCGGCCCGGCAGGTCGTGCAGCACGCGCTCGAGCGCCGCATCCCGGTGCTCCTGACGAGCGACGATCACGACATGCTCGCGCGCTTCGACCGGCTGGGCCTTCCCTGGCTGGCGAAACCGTTTCGTCTTGCCGATCTGCTGCACAAGGCAAGACAGCTCCTGCACGATATCGAATTGCACCTTCAGCGCTGTCGACGCGGAATGGCGCGGTTGAGCGTGAGTGCCGACGTCGACGCGTCGTCCGAGGAAACGCGCAAGCTGGTGTTGCGGGCGCGCTGCGAACGCGAACGCCGGCTGCGGCGGCAGGACGTCATGGCGCTGCGCGAACTGGCGGAGAGCTACCGCGGCATGGCGCGTGGGTGCGCTGGCGCCGCACGAGAAGGCCGCCTCAGGCTCGCCGCGCAGCTCGAAAGCCAAGCGAGCCGGCACGAGTGGCTCATGGAGCTCGAGGCCCTTCCGGTGCCGCCGGGTCGACTCCGATCGCGCGATTGCAGAACGAAACGGCGTTCCGGGCGTTTGCCGTCACAAGACATGCGACAAGGCCCCTCGATATCCCCGGAGCGCACCATGAAAGACAAATCGAAGCAGACCACCCAACATGGCCGTCAGGCCGAACCCAATCTCGGCCAGAAGGAGGCGCGGCTGGACAAGAAGAGCCGCTCCGAACTTTCCCACATGGACAAACCCGAAAGCCGCGAGATGGCAAGCAAGCCGTCCGAGAAGCACACCCGAGATTAGGCCGTTCGCGAATACCTTACCGATCACGGCGATCGGATCGGCCTCGAATTGCGGGCGATGCGTCGCGTGCGAGCTCGTCGGCGAGACTACGCGACGAGATGGTCTCGTACGTGCAGGGGAACCGAGCAGGGGTCCCGAATTTAACCGGATGATCGGTTGATCGCGGCCGCGAAGGAGCGCCGGATGCGGGACTGGTATATCGGGGTGATCGGCGTTGCAGCCGTGATCGGTCTTTTGGTGTACGCCAATTACTCCGTCCAGCAGACGGCGACCGAACCGTCGCAAATCTCCGCGCAGCAGCCTGCCGGACAGCAGAACCAACCGAATGGCGCCGCCGCGCCGCAATCGCCGGGTCAGCAACCGCCCGCAGCCCAAAGCGGCTCGCAGACGGCGCCGAACTCCTCCGCGCAGGGCTCTCCGAGCCAACCTTCCCAGTCGAACACAACTTCCCAATCGAAGGCCACGTCGACCCCGAAGCAACCGGCGGGAGAATCGACCACGGGGTCAGGTGCAGCTTCCCCGGCTGCGCCGTCGCAGGCGCCGAACACGAAGTAATGAGTCGGGAAGTAATGCGTTCGCCTGCCGAGTCCGGGTTCCCTCTCACGAGGCCTTCGCCTGCACCCGCCGGCCGGTGCCGATGACCTGTGTGGCTGCCGGTATCCAGCGCAGCGCGGCGGCGACCGTTGCCCAGCTCAGCAACACGGTGCCAACGAACACGATCGCAGCCTTGACGACGGCCGGCATGGAAATGTTCAGCAACGCGTATTGCAGCCAGACCACGAACACGTAGTGGACGAGATACATTCCGTAGGCCGCAGACCTCAGGCCGTCCAGGATACGGACGCGGCGGGCGGCGAACCTGACGAAGAGCCCGAGAAGGAGGAAGCAACTGCTCGCACAGGCGAGCACGAAGGCAAGTCCGACGAAAAGCTGCAAGGCGATCGGCGCCGCCGGATTGTCGATCGTCAGGCCCATGAGGCAAGCCCATAACAGAAAGGACGCCGGTGCGATCGGAAGCCACACTTTCCAGCGCCGCGCCAGCGTGCCGTTGGGCGCCAGCAATCCCCGGTCGAGGCCATAGGCGCCGGCGCCGAGCCCGGCGAAGAAATAGACCACGTAGTGCAGCGGCCGCGAGAGCTGGAATGCGAACGGGCCGGCCTGGAACCACGCGCCCGGAGTGAACAGAAGCGCCATCGGCACGTAGGCGAGCGCCGAGGCGAGGAGCAAAGTCGTGAAGTATCGTTGTGGTCGGGCGTCCCCGGCGAGCGACCATGCGGCGAGCGCCTCGCCGGCGGCCGGGGCCGCGCGGTGCAGTCCGGCCGCGAGAATCTGGCCGACGAGCAGCACCCAGAGAAACCACGCGGGTCCGCTTGGCCAGAAGGGAAGCGCCAGCCAGTGTTGCCAGTAGGCGGCGATGCTCGGATCGGCGGCGGTCTGGAGATAGGTGGGGTAGTGAGCGACCGGCATCAGCAGGGCGACCACAAGGACGAACGGAATCGCGAGCCGCACGAGACGGTCCTGAAGGAAGACGCGAACGCCCTTGCGGACCAAGCTCGGACCGACGAACAGCCCGGAGAGGAAGAACAGGAGGGACATCAGGAAGACGTCCTGCCAGGCGCAGTAGAGATCGAAGCCGAACCAGTGGCGGGTGTCGACGATCGGGAAGCTGCGCCACGCGTAGGGCGGGTCGTTGAAACCGAACGGAGTGGCGGGTAGGAACGCCAGATAGGCCAGCACCGAGTGGAAGGACAGGACGAGCAGGACGACAAAAGCCCGCAGATTGTCGAGCGCCAGACTCGATCGCGACACGGCGCACCGTTCCTTTCGGCGTTTCGGGCTAGTCCCACCGGCCCCGGGGATCCTCGACCCTACGGGGATAATGCAATTCGCCCGTCGAGGTTCCGAGGCGGGAACTCCGCGGCCCTGCGGCAGTCGCGACCGCACCGCACCCCGCGCTCATGCGACGTTGTGGCGCGAGCGCGAAAAAGCCAAATTCGTCGCATTTGCATGCCCGCCCAAAGGGAGATCGCTTCATGACGTTGAGAACCATTTTGGGATCGCTTCCCATTGCGTTCGCGCTGCTGACGGGCCCCGTCTGGATGGCGTCCGCGGCGGTGCGGGCGGACCAGAGCGCGGAAACGATCAAGTTCGCGGTGGTGCGCAACGGCGACCAGATCGGCACCCACACGATCGACCTGCAGCGCAACGGGAAGGACACGCTCGTCCAGATCTCGACCAAGGTGGAGGTGAAGATCGCGTTCTTCACCGCCTACCGGTTCGAGCACAACGAGAGCGAGCGCTGGGTGAACGGGCAGCTCATGTCGATGACGTCCGTCACCGACGACAACGGCACGGTGCACAAGGTGAACGTCGCCGCCGACGCCAAGGCCGACGGTCTCAAGGTGGAAGCGGACGGCAAGGTGACGCAGGTCGAGCGCGACATCGTTCCGGCGAGTTTCTGGAATGCCGCGATTCTTCGCCAGAAGGTCGCGCTCAATCCCCAGGACGGAACCGTGATGCCGATCACGGTGTCCAAGGTGGGAACGGAGCGCCTTTCGGTTCAGGGACGTCCCACCATGGCGACACGCTATTCGATACAGACCACCTATACGCAGGACGTCTGGTATGATGATCAGGGACGCCTGCTGAAGGCGCAGTTTCACGGCAGCGACGGATCGATCATCTGGTACCAGCTCATCTGAACCGTTGTGAGCTTCGCGAGTTTGCTCCGGGACGCGCAATCCGGGACATGCAAGAGGCGGCTCGGGGCCGTGCAGGAGGATCAAGGATGCTTCGTTATATTGTTGCCGTAGTGATTATGAGCGTGACGTGCGTTTCCGCCGCCATGGCTCAGAGCAGGGGGACCGAAGCGCAGCGCAGGGCTTGCGGCCACGACGTGTCGCGCTACTGCCGGCGGGTCATCCACGACGGCGATTTTGCCATCGCGAACTGCCTGCGGGCCCACTATCAAAGAATCCGGCCGGCCTGCCGGCGGGTTTTGGAGGGGGGTCCGGGCTGAGGCCGGAACGGTGGTCGGCCAGAAGCGATTTGCCGGAGTGTGCGCAACGGCCGGCGTGGGACTTGCGTTGGCGTTGCTCGTTGCAACATGCGCCTCGGCAGCAACGTATTTTCGACCTTCCCCCTGGTGCCTCATCGGGCCGTGGCTGCACGAATGCAGCTATGCGACCTTTGAGCAATGCTTGTCCTTTCGGCCCGGCACCGGCGGGTTCTGTCTGGAGAACCCGAATTACGTACCAGTGAAGCCCGTTCCGCGCCGCCGGCCCCGGCATCGGCGCTAGAACCCGGTCCGGAAAAGCAAAAGGATCTCCGGGGGATTTTGCACGCCCCAAGACCCTGCTTCGAGAAGCGGTCATTGGTCCGCGCTGAAGATCAAAGGGAATCATCCCGAAAAAAGAACATCTCCCAAAAATTGCATCCACGTTTTCCAGGATGATCCAGTTTCCAAGATCATCCACGAACAGATTCTAAGATCATCCACGAAGCAGTCGCACAATCGTCACGGGCGGGAAGGGCGATATCCTCATCCTTTTGGCTATAGCGGCGCGAGCGGGATTTTCACGAGGAACATCTTGCGGGGATCGAGGTTAGTTTTCGGGAGCCGGCGGCTGCACTCAGCCCCCCAGCTCCGGCCGTCCGGTTCCGCGGCCCCGGCGCGCGTTGCTTACCGCGTCGGGGCCGTTTTCATGACCGCGTCACCCGACCGGTCTGGGCTTCACGGTCCCGGAAGTCATCGTCGGGGCGGTACACTCCCATACCGCCCCGCCGTTCGAACCACGGGAGTCCTTCGGATCTCCCGCCGGGGATCAGACCCGTTCCCGCGCCCGCTCCTCGATGCTCGTGTGCCGGTGTTCCTCGTGCTCGGCATGCTCGCCCGAAGCCGGAAGCTGCAAGACCGTCGCGCGTTGTCCTTCACGCAACTGGGTCACCAGCACGATCTGGCCATCGGCGAATTCGAGCGCGTCGTGATGCACATGGAGCTGGTCCATGTTCACCTGCCGGAATTTCGCGACCTTTTCCTTGAAGCGCCTGATTGGGAGGCTCGGCCCGAGGCGATCGAACGCATCGTGGCACTCGACCTCTTCCTCGAATGCGACCTCGGTCCCGGGGAGGAGGCAAACCGCCACGTTGGGTTCGCCGACTTCCGCGAAACCTCGCGTGATCGAGTTGCTGAAGTTGGTCGATACAAGCTTGTCACCGACCTTTGCCGGCCGGGAGGCGATGTAGTGTAGACTATAATCGCACATGAGGTCGCTCCTTCTCTTCCTCTTCGCGAACAGCCGGAAGGGTTGTCCTTCAAACTCAACAAAGAAAAGGGCGACCGGTTCTCTCAAAAGAACTTGAAACTTTTCGTGCGACGCACTGTCTCGGGCACAGGACACCGGCGGCGCCCCAGGGCGTGGCGAGCGGTCGAATGTGACATCGGCGGGAATCGGTTGCAGACCGAACAAAGCTCCCCCTCCGCGCGTTAGCTGCGCGCCTGTTGCGTTCGGTTCTAAGATCGTCGACGTCCGCGTATGCCAACCCTCTCGCGTATCGCCTATCGGCTTGCCATTGCGGCAGGCCTCGCGCTTGCCGGGATGTATGGGCTGGCGAACTTCGTGCAGCCGGTGCCGCGCGAAATGGTCGTGACGATCCCGCTCGATCTGCACAAGAGTCCCGTACGCACGCCCGACGGCAACATGACCGCCCGGAGCAGCAACCGCCTCGACGACCCCAAGAAGCTCCCGAAGGTGCTCGAGGCCAGCCGGCTCGCGCATTGACCGCTCGCCGCGACGGCGCTGTGAACACGTAGCGATCCGAGGCCCTGCCGGTCTGTGGCAACTTTCAGGCGCTTTCCGGAACCAAGCGACCAAGCAGCAGTTGAGCTACCACCATGCCGTCTTCGGCGGCCCGAACAGGCTTCTCCCCGCGACGGCACATTAGATCGGAGACGAGGTATGAGTGATACGTCGCGATTTGGAGCGGGCGCGTCGAAGCCCGGCGCCTCGGGCGACAACGCGTCGATCGGCGAACAGGCGAAGGATCTCGGCCAATCGGCCGCGGGCGAGATGCGCCGCTTTGCGGAAGACCGGAAGGCGGTCGGCGCCGAGCAGGTTGATCGCATCGCCCATGCGGTGCATGGCGCGGCGTCCGAGGTCGAATCGGAGATGCCGCAGACCGCGGACTATATCCACCGCGCGGCAGAAAGCCTTGAGCGCGCCTCGAACGCATTGCGCGAGCAGAGCGTGGACGACCTGCTGCAGACGGTGGGCCGCTTCGCGCGCAGCCAGCCGGCGGCGTTCTTCGGCGGGGCGATCCTCGCGGGAGCCGCGCTGTCCCGCTTCCTCAAGAGTTCCACCCCATCGCATATCGGCACGCCGCCGCGTCGTCACGGCTAGGCCGTCCGAAGGAGAGATGAGTCATGCCGCTCGGCCAAGACAATCGTTCGATCCCGCAGCTCTTTACGGATGTCCTCAACCGCTTCTCCCTCCTTCTCCGCACGGAAGCCCAGCTCGCACGGGCCGAGATGTCGGAAAAAGTCGGTCACGCGGTCAACGGGCTGGTCTTCATCGTTGCGGGCGCGGTCCTCATGATCCCGGCGCTCGTCATCCTGCTTCAGGCTGCGGCCGCAGCCTTGGCCGAGGCAGGGTTCTCCACGGCGGCGGCCGCCGGGATCATCGGGGGAGCCGTCTTCGTGATCGGCATCATCCTGGCGCTCGTCGGTATGGCCATGCTGAACACCCGCAATCTCGCACCCAACAAGACCATTCACCAGCTTCAGCGCGACGTCTCGGTCGCCAAGCAACAGATGAGAGGCGAAGATGTCACCGTCCAGCGAGCAGCTTGAGCACGAAGCCGAATTGAACCGCGTACAGCTTGCAGAAACGCTCGACGAATTACGATCGCGTATCACGCCCGGCCAGGTCATGGACCAGCTCCTGGATTATTCACGCGAGAGCGGTGCGGGTGATCTCGTCCGCAATCTCGGGCGGCAGGTGCGTGACAATCCGCTTCCGCTCACCCTCATGGGCGCGAGCCTGGCGTGGCTGATGCTCGGAAACGGCCGTGCGCCGAACGGGCGGGGTGGTTCTTCGGGATATGGCCGCGTCCGCGGAGCGGCGGCCGGCGCTTATGCGGGCGCGCGTGATACCGCCTCGGACTACGCCGCCGCCGCGCAGAACACGGCGGCGGATTATGCCGGCTCGCTGTCGGATTCCGCATCCGAATACGCGCAGTCCGCACGCGATACGGCATCGGAGTATGCCGGTGCGGCGGGGGACGCGGCGCGGCGTTTCGGCGAGAGCGCCTCGGACGCGGCTTCTCAGGCGGCCAATAGCACCCGGCGTTTCGCCGCCACGGCCGGCGCCATGGGGCAGTCGGCGGCGTCCGGGTTGAGTTCGGCCGCTCAAGCTTTGGGCGACAGCGCCACGTCCGTCGGCCGTTCGACATCGGAGATGGGCCGCTCCGCGCTGGGAGCAGGCCGGTCCTTCGTCGATTTCTGCTGCGATCAGCCGGTCGTCCTCGGCGCCATTGGGCTCGCCATCGGGGCGGCGCTCGGAGCGGCCTTCCCGACCACGGAGAGCGAAAATCGCCTGATGGGCGAGACGAGCGACAACCTCAAGGAGCAGGCCTCCGACTTGGCTTCGGAACAGTACGACAAGGCGAAGTCCGTCGTTCAGGCTGCCGCAAGCGAGGCGAAGCACGAAGTCGAGCGCCAGGATCTGTTCCCATCGGCGGAACGGGAAACGGAAACCGGGACTCACGGCGAGGCCGCGAAAGAACACGCGGGAAGCGAAGACCACGGCGAGGGACATCACCTCGAAACCGGACATGCCGCGGACGAGCACGCCGGAACCGGCGAAAGGGCGCCAGGTATTGCCCCGCTGGATGAGCACCACGCCGAAGGCGAGGGGCCGGTGAACGTGACGGAACATCCGCATGGCCAGCGCCCTTGAGGCGGGCGCGGGATCAAGCCTGACGTCCGCAGGCGCCTCCAGCGGCGGGAGACGCTGGTGGGCCGTTGCCGCCCTGATGGCGCTCCTGTTCACGCGTGAAATCGGGAGGTTCACCCGCCGCCGCGCATTCGCCTCTCCCAACGTGGCCGTGGCCCGCCGCGATGCGGGCCAAGGGGGGCAAGAGGGTCAAGGTCAGGAAAGCCCGGATGCGCCCCGCACCGAGGCCGTCGCGGGGCCGACGGAATTTTCCGCTTCGGGCTGGAAGCAGGTGCTCGTGCGCACCTACGAGGGCGTGAGCGAGCATCGCTTGGTTTCGATCGCCGCGGGGGTGACGTTCTATCTGCTGCTGGCGATTTTCCCCGCCATCGCCGCGCTGGTGTCCATCTACGGGCTGTTTGCCGATCCTTCGACCATTTCCCGCAACGTGGAAGCACTGTCGAATGTGCTGCCAGGTGGTGCAGTCGAAGTCGTCGGCGATCAGATCAATCGCATCGCCGGCCAAGGACACGGCAGCCTGAGCTTTGCGTTTGCGCTGGGCTTGGTCATCTCGCTGTGGAGCGCCAACTCGGGCGTCAAGGCGATGTTCGATGCCCTGAATGTCGCTTACGGCGAAGAAGAGCGTCGCGGTTTCATCAAGCTGAACGTCGTTTCCTTGGCGTTTACGATCCTCGGCATCGTGTTCCTGCTGGGTGCGCTCGGCGCCGTGGTGGCGATCCCGATCGCGTTGCAGTCCCTGCAGCTTCAAAGCGTCACCGGCTGGCTGGTCAGCGCGCTGCGCTGGCCGGCCTTGTTCGTGGCGGTGGCCCTGGCGCTCGCCTTTCTCTACCGCTTCGGTCCGGATCGGCGCGACGCGCACTGGCGATGGATCACGTGGGGCAGCGCCTCCGCCACCCTCCTGTGGCTCGCGGCCTCCGCGCTGTTTTCGTGGTATGCGGCGAACTTCGGCAGCTACAACAAGACCTACGGTTCGTTGGGGGCCGTGATCGGCTTCATGACCTGGATCTGGTTGTCGACCATCATCGTTCTGCTCGGGGCCGAGCTCGACAGCGACATGGAGCGGACCGCCGGCGCACGGCGGAAAGGTTAGCGCCCAAGACCCGCCTCAGTGCACGGCGATCCCCGCGCCGATCGATTGGACGATTTCGGACTCCAAAAGAACTCCGTGCCACGCAGCAAAATGGGAACTGATCTACGCGGCGTCCGTTGGACTCGCGACTGTCGCACATTGCCGTCCGGTCCGTGCCACTGACTTCGGCGTGCCCGAGCCGTCAGCGGAGGCGATCATGCATACAGAGACAACGCACCCGCGCCGGCGATGGAGGCTCCTGTCTCTGCTGTTGCTCGGATTCCTTGGGTCGTCCGGCATGGTGCCGGATGCGCGCGCGGCTGGTGCGCAAACGCCGGACGGTGCGCAGGTTTATAAAGAAAGCCGATGTTTCGCCTGTCACGGCGATCTCGGCACCGGCGGATTCGGTCCGACGCTGTCCGGCAATCCGATGTTGGCGCTCGATCAATACGTCGTCGCCCAGATCCTGATCGGCCGCGGGCAGATGCCAGCATTCGCGGACAAGCTTTCCGACCAGCAGATCGCGGCGGTGGCGGATTACATCCGCAACAACTGGGGCAACCAGTTCGGGCCGGTCAGCGCAGACGAGGTCGGCAAGGTCCGCCAGCTCATGAACAAGGCGTTGGCGAATGCCCCTCAGACGATGATCCGGTCGATGACGCAGTCACCCTGAGAGGGCGAGCGGGTGGCAGCAGTTCGATCCCGTGGTCCGGCGATCAGTAAATCGTCCGGCACACGTTTCGGAACGTGAAACGCGGCAAAAAGCCAGTTCCTGATGGAACCGGAGAGCAACATTCCGGTTACGGAATCGATACGTGGAGTATCCTCATGTCGTCAGGCCCGCCCGCCGCTTCATCGTCAGTTCTCCTGCCCATTTTCCCGCTCTCGATCTCCTCCAAATTCTCCCACCTCCTCAGAGCAGCCGCCACGACGGCGGCCGTGGCCTCCCTCATATGCATCGCGGCCAGCAATGCGGGAGCACAGGAGCAACAGAACCCGGCTTCTCAGCAGCAGACGCAACGAGGCCAGGACCTGAATTCGCTCAGCCAGGACGATAGGCAGTGGGTGATGGCGCCCAAGGATTACGCCAACACCCGCTTCAGCAAGCTCGATCAGATCAACACGAGCAATGTCGGCCAGATGAAGCTGGCCTGGAGCTTTTCGGTCGGCGCGGACAAGGGCCAGGAGGCCGCGCCGCTCATTGTGAACAACACGATGTACGTCGTCGCGCCTTATGCGGGCGTGCATCCCAATCAGGTGTTCGCGCTCGATGCGACGACGGGCGAACTCAAATGGTCTTACGCACCGAAGCCGGATCCGGCCGCCCAGGGAGTCGCCTGCTGTGACGTGGTCACGCGCGGGCTCGGCTACGACAACGGCAAGATATTTCTCAACACCCTCGACGACTACATGGTCGCGCTCGACGCGCAGACCGGCAAGGAGCTATGGCACACGAAGCTCGGCGACATCAATCAGGGCGAGACCATCACGATGGCGCCGCTGGTCGTGAAGGGAAAAGTCCTGGCCGGCAACAGCGGCGGCGAACTGGGCGTGCGCGGCTGGGTCACCGCCGTCGACGAGAACACGGGCAGCATCGTCTGGCGCGCCTATGCGACGGGACCGGACTCCGACGTGCTGATCGGACCGGACTTCAAGCCGTACTACAAGGATCTGCAGGGCAAGGACCTGGGTGTGAAGAGTTGGCCCGCCGACAGGTGGAAGATCGGCGGCGGCACGATGTGGGGCTGGATTCAATACGATCCGGAGCTGAACCTGATCTACTACGGAACCGCCAATCCGGGTCCGTGGAACGAGAGTCAGCGTCCCGGCGACAATCTGTGGACGACCACGATCTTCGCGCGCAATCCCGACAACGGACAGGCCAAGTGGGCGTATCAGCTCACGCCGCACGATCTGTTCGACCACGACGAAATCAACGAGAGCATTCTGCTCGACCTGCCGATCAACGGCAGTACGCGCAAGGTGCTCGTACACGTCGCCCGTAACGGTTACATGTACGTCATCGACCGGCAGACCGGCCAGGTGCTCTCGGCGGATCCGTACGACACCGTGAACGCCACCAAGGGTGTTGACCTC
>CAYVBN010000248.1:0-3121 GCA_964449645.1 uncultured Hyphomicrobiales bacterium | reverse complement strand
ATCGCCGAAGCGCGGCCGCCGGATGTCGAACGGGAAACCGAGCGCCTTCAGGTGCTGCCCGACCCGGCCCGGGTTCGAGAGTTCCTGGTGCAGGACGAGCAGGACGGGCTTGGCCATCGAATCGGTCCGGTCCGGCGATTTCCGCAGATGACCGACTGGTAGCGGGTCGACCCTCGTTTGCAAGGCGCCAGGCCGGAGAGCTTCCATGCTCATAGCGCGGAGCGGCGCCTGTTCTGGCGGGCCTCGACGAGCTTGAGGACCAGGTCACGCGGCGCGAAGCCGACGAGGGCGGTGACGAGCCGGTTGGGCCAGCCCGGGACGACACGGCGGCGGCCTTCCATCAGACCGCGATAGCCGGCGCGCGCCACCTCGCCGGCGGAACGGGTCATCGGGCTGAGCTTGAGTTCGCGCTCGACGCCGGCCCGGCGCTGAAATCCGGTCGGGACCGGGCCGGGGCAGAGGACCGTCACACGGATGCCGCGCTGCGCCAGTTCCCAGTGCAGCGCCTCGGTGAACGACAGCACGAACGCCTTGCTGGCGTAATAGACGGCCGCTCCCGGCCCGGGCAGGAAGCCGGCGACCGAGGCGACGTTGAGGAGGCCGCCCGTCTGGGCCGCCAGATCCTCCACGAAGGCGAGCGACAGGTCGACGAGCGCGCGCACGTTGAGATCGATCATCGTGAGCTGTTCGGCCCGGCTGAGCCGCGCAGCGTGACCGGCGAGACCGAAGCCCGCGTTGTTGACGACATATTGCGGCTGGAGGCCGCGCGCCTCGAGTTCGCGCGCGAGCGTCGCCGAGATGTCCGGCATCGCGAGGTCCAGCGGCAGGACCGTCGGGCGCGGACCGCCGCGTGCGGCGATGTCGTCGGCGAGCAGGGCCAGCTCGTGCTCGCGTCGGGCGACGAGGACGAGCTCGTGTCCGTGCGCGGCGAATTCGCGCGCCAGCTCGGCGCCGATGCCCGACGACGCGCCGGTGATGACGGCAACGGGCCGCCGTGCGGTCGTCACGGTCGCGTCGGCCGGGCTCATGATCTCACGATCCTTCGCCGCGCGATCCGGCGACCGCGCGGCGCAGCTCGATGCGCTCCCGTCCGGGCACGTTGAGGAGATCGGCCACGCGCCACAGCACGTTCTCCTCGAACTCGCTGACGCGCCCGTCCGTGTAGGCGACGCGCCACATCATCTCGATGACCCGGCGCCGGCCGTCGTCGTCGAGCGTGCGGTTAAGCAGGCTGGTGAAGCGGTAGAAATCGACCGACTCGCGATCGGCCGCCACCGCGGCGTCGATCAGCTCCTCGGTCGCGGCGTCCGTCAGTCCGAACCTCTCCTTGAGCACGCCGTGCAGCGCCGTGCGCGAGGCGTCCGTCAGCACGCCGTCGAGGGTCGCGACATGCACGAGCAATGCGGCGGCCGCGAGCCGATAATCGCTCTCGCCGAAGGCGGATTGCGGTTTGGTCTCGCCCGTCAACTCGGCGAGAAATTCCCTGATTTCTCTCAGCATACGCGGTCGATCACCATCCGCTCGCCGGCGGCAACGCGATGCCCGCCGACGGTTCCCTCTGCGCCGTCTCCTGCCGTCTACTGGACGGCTTTGCGGCTGTACAGGCTGTCCTCGAGCAGGTCGAGGTTGGCCCTTATATAGGGATTTTTCGGATCCTTCGCCTGAGCCTCCGCAAAGATCGTGCGTGCCCGTTTGAGATCGCCCCGCAGCAGATACGAATAGCCGAGATTGTTGAGGATTTCCGGCCGGCGGCCGCCGATGCGCAGCGCCTGCTCGTAGGCGCGGTCGGCGAGATCGAAGCGCCGCAGCCGGTCGTAGGAGGCGGCAAGCCCCACCCAGGCCTCGATGTCGCGCGGACCGCTCTCCACGGCCTTGCGGAAATATTGCTCGGCGAGGCCGAAATTGTTGGCGCGGAACTGCTTCTTGCCGAGGCTGAGATCGTCCTTGGGATCGTCGCCGGCGAGACCGCCGGGCTCGCCCGAGGGCGGGAGCGGCTGCGCCTGCAAGGGCGGCGGGACCGTCCCGGTGGTATCGGGCTCGACCGCGGCATTGGCCTCGGGCGCTTGCTGATCCGTCTTCGCGTCCGCGACGAGGTCGTGCAGCGTCGTCGACGTGGTCTCGCAGCCGGTGAGCCACACCAGGCACGCCGCGACGACCAGAAGAACTCGTTTTACACCCGCATACATCACGCCGTTCCGGCTCCGCGCGTGGGTGCGCCCGCGCGAAGACCCGCGAGACGCTCCCTCCGGCTTTCGGAGGCAATCGCAGCTCGACGGTAAAAGAGGAGGGTTAAGAATTCCTCCCCGGCGGCGGCGGGCTCAGTGAAAGCCCATTTTGATGCGCACGACGACCGGGAGCAGGATGACGACGAACAGAACCGGGAAGATGCACGCCATCAGGGGAAGCGACAGCTTCACCGGAAGGCTGTAGGCCTTCTCCTCCGCGCGCGAGAGCCGCTTGTGGCGCATGTCTTCGCTGTAGACGCGCAGCGCATCGGTGACGCTCGATCCGAGCTCGATCGACTGTTGGATCAGGGTGGCGAACGAGCGCACCTCATCGAGGCCGAGCCGCTCGCTCAGATGGTCGAGCGCATCGCTCAGGGTGCGGCCGGCACGGATTTCCAGGTTGGTCATGTGGATGTTGGCGCTGAGCGTCGGATAGGAATCGGCGAGCTCGCGGCCGACGCGTTCGAGCGCCGCTTCCATGCTGAGCCCGGCATCGGCGCACACGACGAGCAGATCCATGAAATCCGGGAACCCGGACCGGTATTCCTGGCGCCTCGCGGACGTCAGGCGGTCGAGATAGAAGGTCGGCGCCAGATAGCCGGCGAGCCCCGCCGCGCCGACCAGGATCCAGAACATCGTCGGCGCCAGCGACAACACCATCGGCAGACCGATGAACACCGCCGCCGCCAGCGCGATCGCGAGCCCGGCGCGCGCCAGGAAATAGAACCCGACCGCGCGCGCGTCGAAGATGCCGGCCTGCACCAGCCGCCGGCGCAGCAGCTTCATGTTGTCGTCGTCGACCGAGGAGTAATGCCGGTTGGTGTTTTCGATCAGCCGCTGCGCCGCCTTGAGGCCGGAATCGCGCAGCGAACGGCCGCCGGCTTCGCCGTCGCGCT
>CAYVBN010000247.1:0-3479 GCA_964449645.1 uncultured Hyphomicrobiales bacterium | reverse complement strand
ACGCTGTTCCGCGCCACCGATTTCGGCGACGACGTCGATCGGCCGCTCAAGAAGTCGGACGGCAGCTACACTTATTTCGCCGCCGACATCGCCTATCACAAGGCGAAGTTCGATCGCGGCTTCCGCAACATGATCGACGTGTGGGGCGCCGATCATGGCGGTTACGTAAAGCGCATGAAGGCCGCGGTCGCCGCGGTGAGCGGCGGGCAAGCCGAGCTCGACGTCAAGATCGTGCAGCTCGTTCGCCTGCTGCGCGCCGGCGAGCCGGTGAAGATGTCGAAGCGCGCCGGCGAGTTCGTTACCTTGCGTGAGGTCGTCGACGAGGTCGGCCGCGACGCCGTGCGATTCATGATGCTTTATCGCAAGAACGATGCGGTGCTCGATTTCGATCTCGCCAAGGTGATCGAGCAGTCGCGCGACAATCCGGTGTTCTACGTCCAATATGGGCACGCGCGTGGCGAATCGGTCTTCCGCAATGCACGAGAGGTCATGCCAGACCTGCCGGAAGAGCGGTCCGCGCGTTCCGCGTGGTTAATGCGGGCGCCGCTCGAACGGCTCGACGACTCGGCCGAATTGGCCATGATGCGACGTATCGCCCTATTTCCACGGCTCGTCGAATCGGCGGCAATGGCCCATGAACCGCACCGAATCGCGTTTTATCTATATGAATTGGCGAGTGAATTACACGCGCAATGGACGCGCGGAAAGGACATGCCACATTTACGCTTCATTATACAGAATGATCCACAAACGACGATGGCGCGTCTGGCATTGGTTGCGGGCGTCGTCACCGTTCTCGCCTCCGGGCTTGCTTTGCTTGGAGTCGCAGCACCTGACGAAATGCGATAGCGTTGCAATAGTGCGTCCGGTGTGAGTTTATTTGTTTGGGAAGCCTTTTGGCTGTCGTTTTTCTGGGGGGCCGTCGAGCGCTAAGGGGACCACGGTCGACGGTTGAGCCACATGGCCTGAGTTAAGCCACATGGCATGAGTACAGTCCGGCAGCGTATCGGTCCGGAACCAGTGGCGGTAGGTGGGATGGCGGACGAGATCAATCCTCGAGCCTTTCGAACATATGATCCGCACGCGCGCGACAAGTCGTCGGGAGCGGATCCGCACGGCAGCGATCCGCTTGCCGAGCTGGCGCGGCTGATCGGACAGAGCAATCCGTCGGCTGATCTTGGCGGAGCACGGCGCAATGCCGGTGAGCCGGAACGGCGCACAGATGCTGCGCGCCCGCCGCATCAGCCCTACGATACATTTGACTCGTTCGAGGAAACGCATGTCGATCATCCGGGGCGCGCGGACAACGCGCGCTTCGATTATCCCGACATGCCGCGCACCGGCATCCGCGGCAACGACCGGCCGCTGCCGGTCGAGGAAGAATACGACCGCAGCTATTACGAGCGGCACGCCTATGACGACCGTCCGTTCGAGGATCGGCCCGACGTTTATCAGAACAATTATAACGAGCCGATGTATTCGGGCGCCCCTCAGGAAGAGATGGGCTACGAGTCCGATCCCTACTACGACGAGAACGCGGGCGCCGAAGACGACGAGATGTACGACGAGGCGCCTCGTCCGCGCCGCCGCCTCGCCAAGGTCGTCGCGGTCGCGGCGCTTGCCGTCATCGGCACCGGCGGGGCCTTCGCGTACCGGACGGTGTTTTCGGGCGGCCCCAAGACGCCGCCGGTGATCAAGGCCGAGGCCGGACCCAACAAGATCATTCCGGCCAGCCAGAGCGACGGCCAGTCGGGCAAGCTGATCTACGATCGTCTCGGCGACAACGGCCAGGGCGAGAAAATGGTGTCGCGCGAGGAACAGCCGGCCGATGTCGCGAGCGCGGCGCAGCCGGCGCAATCCGGGCCGCGCATCGTGTTCCCGCCGCTCATCACCAATGGGCAGCCGGCCACGTCGGCTGCTGCGGAGCCGCCCTCCGCCTCCTCGCCGTTCCCGCCGCCGGTCGTGAGCGGCAACGAGCCGAAGAAGGTCAGGACAGTGACGATCCATCCCGAAGGGGCCGATCCGTTCGCACGGGCCAATCCGCCAGCGACCCGGACCGCCTCGGCCGCTTCCGCGCCGGCGCCTATGCCGGCACGGAGCGCCGCGCCCACCTCGGGCAATGCGCCGCTCTCGCTCGTGCCGCAGAACGGATCGAGCAGCGAGTCGACCCGTGGCGTGACGACCGCTTCGCTCGCCTCGGCGTCGGCCCACGCGGCGAGCGCGCACACGGCTCCGGCACACCGCGCCGCGCCGGCGGGCAGCTTCAACGTGCAGCTTCTCGCCCAGAAGACCGAGGAAGAGGCGCAGACGTCGTTCCGCGCCCTGCAGGCGAAATATCCAAACATCCTCGGCGGACGGGAGCCGATCTTTAAACGCAAGGATCTCGGCGACAAGGGCATCTTCTACGGCGCCCAGGTCGGGCCGTTCGCCTCGCGTGAGGAGGCCAACCAGCTCTGCGACAATCTGAAATCGCAGGGCGGATCCTGCCTTGTCCAAAAGAATTAAGGCCCGCCTGCTTGACCCTCGTGTCGGCGGCGGGCTAAGCGGCGCCAATGGCCGCACGAGCCTTCATCGTCGGGTTGCGCGGCACGGTCCTGAACGCCGAGGAACGTGATTTCCTGCGCTCGGCACGCCCCTGGGGCGTCATTCTCTTCAAGCGCAACATCGAAAGCCCGCAGCAGGTACGCGCGCTGGTCGAGAGCGTGCGGGACGCGCTCGGTACGCGGGCGCCCGTGCTGGTCGACCAGGAGGGCGGCCGCGTTCAGCGGCTCGGCCCGCCGCATTGGCCGGTCTACCCGCCCGGCGCCGCCTATGGGTGTCTCTACGACCGCGATCCGGCGCTCGGCTGTGCGGCCGCCAAGCTCGGGGCGCGCCTGATCGCCTCCGATCTTCATGCCCTCGGCATCGATGTCGACTGTCTGCCGGTCGCCGATGTCCCGGTCTCGAGCGCCGATCCGGTGATCGGAGACCGCGCCTACGGGGAGACGCCCGCGAAGGTGGCCGCGATCGCAGGCGCCATTGCCGAGGGATTGCTCGCAGGCGGCGTGCTGCCCGTGCTCAAGCATCTGCCCGGACACGGCCGGGCCGGCGTCGACAGCCATCACAAGCTCCCGGTCGTAACCGCCGAGCGCGCTGTGCTCGAGGCGACCGACTTCGCCGCCTTCCGGCCGCTCGCCGGCCTGCCGCTCGGGATGACCGCGCATGTGGTCTTCACGGCGCTCGATCCGGTGCTGCCGGCAACGGCCTCGCCCGCCGTGATCGGCGCGGTGATTCGCGGCGCGATCGGCTTTGGCGGGCTGCTGATGAGCGACGATCTGTGCATGGGGGCGCTGTCCGGCTCGATGGCCGAGCGCACCCGCGCGGCGCTCGCGGCCGGCTGCGATATGGCGCTCCATTGCAACGGGAATATCGAGGAAATGCGGGAGGTTGCGGCCGGGGCCCCGGAGCTCGGCGGAGCCGCCGCGCAGCGCGCCGAGCGG
>CAYVBN010000246.1:0-1597 GCA_964449645.1 uncultured Hyphomicrobiales bacterium | reverse complement strand
GCTCGCGCCGCATCTCGCCTGGCTGGTCGCACACGACTTTCCGCCGTTCAAATACGCGGTCGCCTCCCATCCGGGGACCTTGTGGTCGGCGGCGCGTTCCGGCGCGGACTACGTCCTGGGCGCCGTCGGCTACATCGCGTTGCCGGTCGTGATCGGCTTGGCGCTCGCGCGCCCCAGCCGCGCCGCCCTCGCCGACACGGTGTGGCCGCACGATCCCGACCGGCGGTTCATCGTACTCGCGTTCGCGGCTCCGATCGTCCTGCCGATCCTCGCCGCCATGCTCGCCAAGGCGGACATCGTGTCGCTCTGGGCAATGGGCTCGATGACGCTTCTGCCGGTCGTGCTGCTCTCATCCCCGCGCCTCACGCTCACGCGCGAAGCGGTCGCCGGACTGGTCATGCTCGCGATCGGGGTGCCGGTCGTCCTCACGGCCCTCGCGCCGGCGATCGCGTTCGTGATTCACCAGCGCGGCATCGACCATCATGCGACGCACTACCGCCTGCTCGCGCAGGCGGTGGAGCGCGCCTGGCGGCAGACGACTGACCGGCCGCTGCGGCTCGTCGGCAGTTACGACAATCTGCTCAACGGGATGGCGTTCTACTTCGCGGACCGGCCGTCGACGGCCGAGATCGTCAATCCGGAACGCACGCCGTGGGCGGACGAAGCGCGGATCGCGCGCGAAGGCATCGCGCTCGCCTGCCCGGTCGACGAGCGGCCTTGCATGAAGGCCCTCGCGGCGCGGGCGGCCCACAGCCCCGACGCGCGGCGCACGGACGTCGAGATCGCACGGCGATTCTTCGGAACGGACGATCGTCCCGAGCGCTTCGTGATCGTCGTCATCCCGCCGCGGACGTGACGCCGCATCGGCGGCGTCGTCCGCTCCGGCTTCGCCTGCTCAGTACCGGTAGTGGTCGGGTTTGTAGGGTCCCTCGGTCGGCACGCCGATATAGGCCGACTGCTTGTCGGACAGTCTGGTCAGCTTGGCGCCGATCTTCTCGAGATGCAGGCGCGCGACCTTCTCGTCGAGGTGCTTCGGCAGCGTATAGACCTTCTTCTCGTACTTGCCGGGGTTCGTCCACAGCTCGATCTGCGCCAGCGTCTGGTTGGTGAAGGACGCCGACATCACGAAGCTCGGATGTCCCATGGCGTTGCCGAGATTCACCAGGCGCCCTTCCGACAGCAGGATGATCCGCTTGCCGTCCGGGAACTCGACCTCGTCGACCTGCGGCTTGACGTTGTGCCAGCGGAAGTTCTTCAGCGCGCCGACCTGGATCTCGCTGTCGAAGTGGCCGATGTTGCAAACGATGGCGCGGTCCTTCATCCGGCGCATGTGATCGACCGTGATGACGTCGACGTTGCCGGTGGCGGTGACGAAGATGTCGGCACGCGTCGCCGCCTCGTCCATGGTGGTGACTTCGTAGCCTTCCATCGCCGCCTGCAGGGCGCAGATCGGGTCGACTTCCGACACCATTACCCGGCATCCGGCCTGGCGGAGCGATGCGGCCGAGCCTTTGCCGACGTCGCCGAAGCCGGCGACCATCGCCACCTTGCCGGCCATCATCACGTCGGTGCCGCGGCGGATGCCGTCGACCAGCGA
>CAYVBN010000245.1:0-3178 GCA_964449645.1 uncultured Hyphomicrobiales bacterium | reverse complement strand
CGGGGGCGCCGACGACCAGCGGGTTGTTCGTCTGCCGGCGGCAGTGGATCTGGAGCGTGCGGTGGATTTCGGTCCCGCGGCCGATCGGCGGGTCGAGCGTGCCCGTCTGCGCCTTCTCGGTGGGTTTCACGCGCTAAGCGTCGAGGGCGTCGCCCTTCTTCTTCGGCTCGTCTCCGGTCTTCGTGTCCGCCTCCTCATCGACCCCGCGAGCGGGACGTGACTCGGCGAGTCCGGCCCGTTTGGCGATACCGTGGCTGATGTAGTTCACGGCATCGTAGCGCGTCATCTCCTGCTCCTGCAGGAAATACGCGGCATGGCTCTCCCGCTCGGCGAAGATCGCGACGAGCACGTTGGCGCCGGTCACCTCCTCGCGTCCGGAAGACTGGACGTGGATGACGGCGCGCTGGATCACGCGCTGGAAGCCGGCGGTCGGCTTGGAATCCTCGCTGTCGTCGGCGACGAGGTTCTCCAGCTCGGACTCGACATAGGCGACGAGATTGCGACGCAGCTTTTCGAGATCGACGTTGCAGGCGCGCATCACGGCCGCGGCATCCTGATCGTCGATGAGGGCGAGCAGGAGGTGCTCGAGCGTCGCGTATTCATGGTGACGCTCGTTGGCAAGAGCGAGCGCCCGGTGGAGCGACTGCTCGAGGCTGCGTGAGAAGGTTGGCATTAGAATCTCTTCATTTCGTGTTTCGGGCCCCCCGCGGAGTCGATTCCTCTCACTTCACTTCTTCTCCATGACGCACTGCAAAGGATGCTGGTGTTTCCGCGCGAAGTCCATGACCTGCGTCACTTTGGTCTCCGCGACCTCGTAGGTGTAGATACCGCATTCGCCGATCCCGTGGTGGTGGACGTGCAGCATGATGCGCGTCGCGGTCTCCCGATCCTTGTTGAAGAACCGCTCGAGCACGAGCACGACGAATTCCATCGGCGTGTAGTCGTCGTTGAGCAGCAGCACCCGGTACATGTTCGGGCGCTTGGTCTGCGGCTTGGTCTTGGTGATGACCGCGGTACCCGGGCCACCCTGACCGCCGCTTTTGCGCTTACCGTCGTCGTCGGCGAGCCGCGGGGCGATGCCCGGGCGCGCGGTTCGAGGCGGGTTGTGGGAGACCGACCGGGTCATGGCACGTTCGAGTGATCTCTTGACGATGTCGCGGGGCGCCTCGCAGGGAGGCGCAACGCGGGCTCGGGCGTCGTCGACCGTTAAATAATAGGCAACCATTGGTTCGGGTTCCAGACCGGCCTCCCCGGGACCCCCCGAAAGATATCGTGGGAACCCGGCATTTCTCATTCCGGAGCATAGCTTACACCCGAACTCCGGCGGGAATCGGCCACGGTTAAGAATATCTCACCGGGCCCAGGCGGAAAGGCGTGGCGGGAGCAACGGAATTTCAAAAGCTCGGGACCATCATCCGCGAAATTCTCGAAGATGGATCCGTTCCCATGCCGATCCTGCGCTTTGCCACGCGTTTCGCTTCCGACCGGCGCGCCAGCGTCGTGCCGATGTTCGCCTTCTCGCTCGTGCCGATCCTCGCGCTCATCGGCGCGGCGGTCGACTACAGCCGCGCCAGTGCCACCCGGACGGCGCTTCAAGCAGCCCTCGACGCGACCGCGCTCGCGATGTCGAAGAAAGCCGCCGGCTACACCTCCGAAACCGACATGACGGCGGACGCGCAGCAATATTTCAACGCGGTGTTCCTGCGCAACGACGTGCTGGAGAAGCCGACGATCGCCGCACACTACGACCCGGCGGGTGGCTCCAAAGTAGTTGTGAGCGGGTCGGCGAAAATCAAGACCTACTTCCTCGGCGTGCATAACGCCTTCTACGGCGGCTTCCCGGAGCTCACCGTCGGTGCGTCGTCGACCTCGAAGTGGGGCAACACGCGGTTGCGCGTCGCGCTCGTGCTCGACAACACCGGGTCGATGTCGTCGGCCGGCAAAATCACCGCGCTGCAGACCGCCACCAAGAACCTGCTCGACCAGCTCAAGACGGCCGCCGTCAAGCCGGAGGACGTCTACGTCTCGATCATCCCGTTCAGCAAGGACGTGGCGGTCGATCCGGCGACGAACTACACCGCCTCCTGGATCGACTGGACCGATTGGGACGCGAACTGGATCAGCGACAACACCGGCTGCAGCAAGTCGAAATATACGACCAAGAAGAAGTGCCAGGACAATGGCGGGACCTGGAAGGTGCCGACCCAGGCGCAGGCCACCGCTGCCCACAACACCTGGAACGGTTGCATCGCCGACCGCGGCAACTCGGGCGCGCCAAGCACCAACGACTACGACCGCAGCATCACGGCGCCGGTCAGCAGCAACACGGCCACCCTCTACCCGGCCGAGCAGTACTCGAACTGTCCGCTGCAGATGATGGGCATGAGCAACGACTGGGCGGCAATGAAGACGCTGGTCGGCAACATGTTCCCGAACGGCAGCACGAATCAGCCGATCGGCCTCGTCTGGGGCTGGCTGTCGATCGCCGGCATCTCGCCGCTGTCGGCGCCGCCCATCGACCCGAACTATCAGTACAGCCGGGTGATCATCCTGCTCTCGGACGGCCTCAACACGCAGGACCGGTGGTACGGCAACGGCTCGTCGACTTCGACCCAGGTCGACGCGCGCATGCTCGATCCCAATACCGGTGTCGGCACCTGCAAGAACATCAAGGACCAGGGGATCACCATCTACACGGTCCAGGTGAACACCGGTGGAGATCCGACGTCGACCCTCTTGAAGAAGTGCGCGAGCGACTCGAACCACTTCTTCCTGCTGACCTCGGCGGACGAGATCGTCACGACATTCCAGCAGATCGGAACGAACCTGACCAAGCTCCGGCTGGCGTTCTGATCGCAGCCCCACGCCGCCAGGCCACCAAAACGAAGCCCGGCCGTTCGGCCGGGCTTTTTTCATTTCAGTCTCGGGCGCCTTGGTTTGGAGCGCGCAAGAACTCCGCCTCGTGTTTCGAGTAGTGCGCCCCATCGCTCTCGAGGGCTCTGTAGGGCGCAATAGCAGAGCGTATTGCGCCGCATCTGCCTCGATGAAGATCGACGCATGACGCCTCGGCCCATGCGCCCTACTGAACCGTCCTGCTCTTGCGCCTCACTTCGCGGCGGCGGCCTTGCCGAGATAATTCTCGAACGGCTCGTAGGTCTTCTTGGCGAGATCGGCGTAG
>CAYVBN010000244.1:0-1538 GCA_964449645.1 uncultured Hyphomicrobiales bacterium | reverse complement strand
GCACTTCTCGCAGATGATGCCCTTGTACTTCATGCGCTTGTACTTGCCGCACAAGCACTCGTAGTCCTTGATCGGCCCGAAGATGCGCGCGCAGAACAAGCCGTCGCGCTCGGGCTTGAAGGTCCGGTAGTTGATGGTCTCCGGCTTCTTGATCTCGCCGTAAGACCAGGACAGAATCTTCTCCGGGCTCGCGATCGAGATCCGGATCTGGTCGAAGACCTGGGCCGGTACCTGCGGGCCGAAGAGATTCATCACTTCTTGATTCATCGCCGTCTCCACCGCTCGGGCCGGCGTTCGTCACGCCGCGCGCCCGAGGTTAGCAAGCTTGTCAATACGGGGCGGCGGCGTCCCGCCGTCCCGATCGCAGTCATTTCTTTTATTCGGCCGCTTCGGCGGCCTCGCCGCTCCGCTGCTGCTTGGAATTGTGCAGGTCGACATTGAGGCCGAGCGAGCGCATTTCCTTGACGAGCACGTTGAAGGACTCGGGGATACCCGCTTCGAACGTGTCGTCGCCGCGCACGATCGCCTCGTACACCTTGGTGCGGCCGGCGACGTCGTCCGACTTCACCGTCAGCATCTCCTGCAGCGTGTAGGCGGCGCCGTAAGCTTCGAGCGCCCACACCTCCATTTCACCGAAGCGCTGGCCGCCGAACTGCGCCTTGCCGCCGAGCGGTTGCTGGGTGACGAGGCTGTAGGGGCCGATCGACCGGGCGTGGATCTTGTCG
The DNA here is from genome assembly GCA_964449645.1 of uncultured Hyphomicrobiales bacterium. Lineage (GTDB taxonomy): Bacteria > Pseudomonadota > Alphaproteobacteria > Rhizobiales > Xanthobacteraceae > CAYVBN01. The sequence goes on along the minus strand of CAYVBN010000244.1, from coordinate 813 downwards.
TCCACGAGGTGATGCAGCTTCAGCATGTAGATGTAGCCGACCGTCACCTTGCGATCGAACTCCTCGCCAGTGCGCCCGTCGTAGAGCGAGACCTGGCCGGAATGTTCGAGGCCGGCGAGATCGAGCATCTTCTCGATGTCGCTCTCCTTGGCGCCGTCGAACACCGGCGTCGCAATCGGCACGCCGTGGCGCAGGTTGCCGCCGAGCTCGATCAGTTCCTCTTCGCCGAGAGACTTGATCGTCTCGTCCTCGCCGTAGACCTTCTTCAAGGTCTCCTTCAGCGGCTTGGCGTCGTGCCGGCTGTAATAGGCGTCGACCGCCTGGCCGATGCGCTGGCCGAGACCGGCGCAGGCCCAGCCGAGGTGAGTCTCGAGGATCTGCCCGACGTTCATGCGGCTCGGCACGCCGAGCGGGTTGAGCACGATGTCGACCGGCGTCCCGTCGGCGAGGAACGGCAAGTCCTCGGACGGCACGATCTTCGACACCACGCCCTTGTTGCCGTGGCGGCCGGCCATCTTGTCGCCGGGCTGGATCTTGCGCTTCACCGCGACGAAGACCTTGACCATCTTCATCACGCCGGGCGGCAGCTCGTCGCCCCGCTGCAGCTTCTCGACCTTGTCGAGGAAGCGCTGCTCGAGGCCCTTCTTGCTCTCGTCGTACTGTTTGCGGATGGCCTCGATCTCGGACATCAGCTTGTCGTTCGGCGAGGCGAACTGCCACCACTGCGAGCGCGGATATTCCTCGAGCACCGCGCGGGTGATCTTGGAGTCCTTCTTGAAGCCCTTGGGACCGGCGATGCCCTGCCGTCCTTCG
>CAYVBN010000243.1:0-2727 GCA_964449645.1 uncultured Hyphomicrobiales bacterium | reverse complement strand
TCGGTCGCTCGGGATCGGTCCAGGGTATTCGGTCGCCGGCTGGTGGCATGTGCTTGTCAGCCTGCCGTTGCTGCTGATGCTGATCTTCGGATGGCTGTGGCGGCTGGTTCTGTGGGCGCGGCTGCTGTGGCTCATTTCGCGGCTCGATCTGCGGTTGATTGCATCCCATCCCGACCATGCGGCCGGATTGGGATTCGTTGGCCATTCGTTGCCCGCTTTCTCGATCGTCGCGTTTGCGTTGGCGGCGATCGCCGCCGGTCGCTCTGTGCATCTGGTCCTGGACGGGGGTCACCTACCGACGTCCAATATCCTCTTCAACGTCGGATATCTGGGCGTGTTGCTCGCCCTGATCATCACCCCGCTGCTGGCCTTCAGCCCGGCACTGCTGAAAACCTGGCGGCGTGGCACGATCGAATACGGTGCGCTGGCGAAACAGATCGGCGACGCCTTTGAAGGCAAGTGGTTCGGCAATGACCGGCGCCTCGACCAATCCGCGCTGGAGATGCCGGATTTCTCGTCCACTGCCGATCTCTATTCGGTGGCAGCGAATGCTGACGCCATCCGGTTTATGCCCGTCGATCTCAAGGATCTTCTGGCCATCGTCGCGGCACTGCTGCTCCCGTTTGTGCCGGTCGTGCTGCTCGCCATTCCGCTCGACGTGGTCTGGTCAGGTATCAAAAAACTGATGTTCTGAGTGGAGGAGCCATGTCCAAGGAAACGAGAAGCCTACCTGAGCGTCCGGACAAGCTCCCCGAGGCGCCCGTTCCGCCGCTCCCGAAAGTCGACGAGTCGAAATCGGACATCGCGTCGACCCAGTATTCTCACTACCGCACCAAGCTATCCAATCATCGCACCGGGCTCTCGGAGCACAGGACCCAGCTTTCTGAATATCGCACCGATCTCTCGACCTACCGGACCGATCTGTCGACCGATCGTACCGAGATGTCGATGCGCCGCACCGGAATGTCGTTCCAGCGCACGCGCATGAGCGCCGATCGCACCTTGATGTCGGTGATTCGCACGTCGCTGTCGTTGATCGGATTCGGGTTCACGATCTTTCAGTTCTTCGAGAAACTCAAGGATGCCGGAACGCTGACGCACGCCGCAGCGCCACGCAATTTCGGCATCACGCTTGTGCTGCTCGGGATCGCGATGCTTATCTTCGGCATTATTTATCACATACGTTTCATGCTCGAGTTGCGCGGACAACGGAGTGCGATGGCCGGTCATGAACTCGTCCACGCCGAGAGCGGATTCCCACCTTCGGTGACGCTCATTACCGCGATCATCCTGTTGTTGATCGGCATCGTTGCCATTGTGAGCATGGTTTTCGAGGTCGGGCCGTTCGGTTGATGGCTCTGTTCGACGGACATATTGCGGAGCGGTGGAATGGCCGTGAGGGAGTGGCTCGTCGTCACGACGGAATACGCGTCCGTCGTCATTGATTGGGTGGCGCTGATTGTCATCGTCCTCGGTACGGCCGAGGCATTCTTCCGGGGCGTGCCGCTCATGTTCTCGTCGCCGACGGGCCATGTTCGGCGCGATATCTGGCTGCGGTATGCGCGCTGGCTGGTGGCCGGCCTGACCTTCCAGCTTGCGGCCGACGTCATCGAGACGTCGATCACGGCGGACTGGGAGGCCGTCGCACGGCTCGCCGCAATCGCGGTGATCCGTACGTTCCTCAATTACTTTCTGGAGCGCGACCTGACGGATGTCCGCGAGCGAGAGCGGCAAAGCAAGGGCGCATGACGGGTTCACGGCCTGATGAGCATCTCCACTCCGAGCAGCAAGAGGCAGATCAGGAACCCGCGCCGGAAGACCGGCGGGCTCACCTTGTTGCGCACCCATTGACCGGCCCACATCCCGAGCAGCGATGGCGCGATCGCGAGCACAGAGAGCGTCAGGTTGCCGGCGTGGAACTGGCCGCGCCAGGCAAGGCCGGCTGCGAGCGCGATGGTCGAGACGGTGAACGACAGGCCGAGCGCCTGGACGAGATCGTCCTTCTGCAGCCCGAGCGCCTGGAGATAAGGCACGGCGGGAACGACGAGCACGCCCGTGCCGCCCGTGACCACGCCGGTCGTAAGACCGATGAGCGGCGACAACCAGGTCTCGTGCTTCGCCGGCACACAGAGCTGCCGCGCAAATAGCGTATAGGCGGCATAGGCCACAAGCGTCGCGCCGAGCGCCGCCGTAGTAAGGCGCGTATCGCCGTTCGTGAGCAACGAAGTGCCCGCCACAGTCGCCACGACGATCATCGCCATCATGGGCCAGAGCCTGCGGACGATCGCACCGAGGCTCGGCCCGGCAAGGAGCTGCCAGACATTCGTCACGAACGAGGGCACGATCAGCAACGCCGCGGCCGATACGGGCGTGAGCAGCGCGCCGAGGACCGCCATGGAGACGGTCGGAAGGCCCATGCCGGCCGCGCCCTTGATGATCCCGGCGACGAAGAAGGTGGCCGCAATGACGACGACGGTCGTTATCGAATCCATGCCCGGAGTTCGCCGTCTTTATTGGCGCGGCGCAATGCGGAAGATTTGCTCCCAGCCTTCGGCTAGGCCGAAGGCTGCCGGTCGGCTAATGTCCGGTTCCGAAGTTCGCAAGTCGTTGCGGCACATGTTCATGCGGACTCGGGTTCGGGGCACCAGGCTGACGGTATGCGTTTCGATCTCACCGACCTGCGCCTGTTCCTCGCCGTCGTCGACACCGGAAGCATCACCCGCGGCG
>CAYVBN010000242.1:0-3197 GCA_964449645.1 uncultured Hyphomicrobiales bacterium | reverse complement strand
GGGCGGCGTGCCGGGCGGAGCGATGTAGGGCCGCCCGAACACCTGCTGGCTGACGATGAGCTCGATCACCTTTCGCGTCTCGTCGTCCTTCACGTACTTCCACAATTCCGGCACGCCCCTCTGTGTGAGCTCCGGGTCCGGCTCGAGGCCGGCCTGTACGAGAATGTTCACCTTGTTGTTGCGGATCCAGTCCGCCTTCTGCGACTTCAAGCTGCCCCAGTCCCAGCCGCAGATGCCGTCCACCTCGCCGCGCTCCATTGCCAGCGCGATGTCGACCGTGCCTTTGTATCCGGAGATGATGTCGAACTTCGCGCCCGTGAGCTTCTTCTGAAACGACGCGTAGTCGCGCGTCGAGCCGCCGGCCGCGCTCGCGCCGACGACCGTCTTCTGCTTGAGCGCGTCGTCGTAGGTCGTGGTCTTGGAGTTCTGATAGGCGGCGCAGACGCGCACGCCGCTGTCGGCTGTTCCGATATAGATGAACTTCGTCGGATCGAAGAGCGTCTCGGCACGCTCGTCCAGAAGCGCACTCATGATGACGCTCGGAAACACGGCGCCGAAGCTGGTGCCATCCTTGGGAGCCACCGAGAAGATATAGGAGGCGGCGCGGCCGCTGCCCGCGCCGATCATGTTCTTGGGAACGATGGTCGGGTTGCCCGGAATGTGGTGCACCATGTGGCGGGCGAGCGCGCGGGCATAGATGTCGTAGCCGCCGCCCGAATCCCCGCCGATCACGAGCTCGATCGTCTTCCCGGCGTAGAAATCGGCCGCACCTGCCGGTGCCGCGCAGGCTATTGTGACGGCAACGGACGCGGCCAACAGATGGACGACGTGGCGCATGTGAACCTCCAATTCGGGAAACGGCGGCAGATGCTCGAAGGGTGGACAATGCGTATTCGGGGCGAAACTAGAGGACGCGGGGAGGGGCCACAACCTCGCGATCCGCCAGGGCGACGCTCGGCCGCGCAGCCATATTTGTTGCAGCTCGGAGCGACCGGCCTGGAGCAGGGAAGGCTTTCTTCGAGCCGTCATCCGGTTCTATCTCTTGGATGTGAGCGTGATCTTGTCCGAAACCGGCATCCCCTTTTCGGGACCATGCCTTAGATTGCCACCCGCCTCATCAATACCGATGCACGCCCGTGAACCCTCTCAGCCTTGCTCCCCTCACCATCACGCACGCAACCCCGACGGAATACATCGAAGCGGCCGCGCAGGCGGGCTTCGATGCCGTCGGCCTGCGGGTCGTCGCCCCGGCCGGAGTGGTCGAGGAGCCTCCGATCGCCGGGAATGAGGCGCGCCTGCGCGAGGTCGAACGATGCCTGACGGCGAACGGGCTTTCGGTCCTGGATGTGAACAGCTTCTGGATCACGTCGGCGACCACGCGCGAGGATTTCCGGCCCGTCCTGGAGGCGGCCTGCCGGGTGCGGGCGGGCAGCATTCTCACGGTCATCAGCGACGATGACATCGGCCGTGCTTCCGCGGTCTTTGCCGAATGCTGCGCACTGGCCGAGCCCGCCGGATTAAAGGTCGCGCTGGAGTTCATGCCCTACGGTTCGGTGCGCAATCTCGGCGAAGCCGCCGATATCGTCGAGCGATCGGGCTTCCGCAATGCCGGCATCGTGCTTGACGTGCTGCATCTCTTCCGCTCCGGCGGAGGTCCGGCCGACCTTGCCGGCGTGCCGGCCGAACGGCTGGCCTTCGTGCAGATATGCGATGCGCCGCTGCGCGCTCCCGCCTTCGACGCGCTGCGTGCGGAGGCGCGCGGCGGGCGTCTTTATCCGGGGCAGGGCGAACTGCCGCTGTTCGACCTCATGCGGGCGCTGCCGCCCGGGATCGCGCTCGACGTCGAGACGCCATGCGCGGCGGCAAGCAATTTGTCCGCGTTCGAGCAAGCGCGCCGTGCCGCAGATACGACACGGCGCTTTCTTGCGGATTGGGAACAGCATCGTCCGCAATCGGCCGCAGAGCGCGGAGCTTTCTGACCGCGGAGCGATCGATTGCGCGGCGGCGCACACGGCGCCGGCGCGGCACGGATCCGGCGTCGAGTGGTGCCGGCGGCCGTCAATCGGCCCGGCTCAAGACCTTCTCCAGGTTCGCAAAGAACTGCGGCCACCCGTACTGGGCGCCCTGGTAGGCCTGCTGCTGATCCGGCCGGAAGCCCGACTGCTCCATGCGCAGGTGGGTGCCCGTGCTCGTGGGGGTGAGAGTCCAGGTCACCACGCTTTCGAGGCCATAGGCCGCCCACGTGTAAGACAGCGTCTTGTTCGGCTCGACCGCCAGCACCCGGCAATCGACACTGCCCCAGTCCGCGCGCAGATCGAAACGATGGCCCACGACAGGCTCGAAGTTGTTCTTCATGAGCCATTCCTCAAGCAGGTGCGGTTGCGTCAGTGCGCGCCAGATCTTCGCCGGCGGAAAGGGTAACTCCCGTTCGACAACGACAGAGCGCGTTTCAGCCTGGGCTTCGTTCATCGGTCTCTCCTTTTCGGCAGGTCTTCATCCGGTCGCATGACCGGCGGCGCCCCGAAGTTCGCAAGCGCGCCTCAAGCGCTCTTCGGTGTCTTCTGCGAGCGGGCGGGACGGGCGGTGGTGCGCGACGACGTGTTGAGCTGCACGGCGGCGCGAACGAGCGTCTTCAACGCTGTTTCGTCGATCTTGTCGCCCTCATGGATATCGATGGCACGCCGGGTGTTGCCTTCGAGGCTGGAGTTGAAGAGGCCCGAAGGGTCCTCCAACGAGGCGCCTTTTGCGAAGGTGAGCTTGACGATGTTCTTGTACGTCTCGCCGGTGCAGATGATTCCGGCGTGCGACCACACCGGAACCCCTCTCCATTTCCACTCCTCGACCACGTCGGGATCGGCTTGCTTGATGAGCGCTCGCACCCGGGCGAGCATCTCGCCGCGCCAATCACCCAGCTCCTTGATCCTCGCGTCTATCAACGCAGAAGGAGAGTCTCCGCCTTTTCGTTCCGTCGAGCCGCTTGTCTTTTTCATGTCGGTGCCCCTGCCTCATGGTTGCTGCCGCTCACCGTTTCGGACGCGGGTTTGCTCATTGATACATTCTCTTGAGCAGGTCTTCGAGGCGGTCGAACCGGCTTTGCCAGAATCCGGCCATCTGGCTTGTCCAGTCGATCAGGGGAACGAGGGCGCCGAGTTGCGCGCTGTAGTGGGACTGGCGGCCTTCGTGGCGGTCGCGCACCA
>CAYVBN010000241.1:0-2827 GCA_964449645.1 uncultured Hyphomicrobiales bacterium | reverse complement strand
AGGACCCCCGGGCCGATCCTGGTGGAGGCGGCGTGGCGCGCGCCCCCATCGGCCGCCGGGCCGGAGGCCGCCGACACAAGCCAGAGCACCAGTCCGATGGCGCCGACGCTCAGAACGATACCGGTAATCCGGTTGGCGATGGAGAGGACGGACGTGAGTTGCGGGCGATAGATCTGAATATTCGGCGAGAGGGGGCGGTCGGAAGCGGGTACGCCGCGCGTGCTGGGTCGAGGTCCATCCGGCGTTGACGACATGCGCTTCACCTGCCTGCGTCGGGTGCGATCAGGCGTCCCGCACGATCCGCAATCCATCGCGCCATGGCCTCAGCTTCGCCTCTCCACCATCAGCTTCTTGATTTCCGCGATCGCCTTGCCGGGATTGAGCCCTTTCGGGCAGGTCCGCGTGCAATTCAGGATCGTGTGGCAGCGGTAGAGGCGGAACGGGTCTTCGAGCTCGTCGAGCCGTTCCTCGGTGCCTTCGTCGCGGCTGTCGGCGAGCCAGCGCCAGGCCTGGAGCAGGGTCGCTGGTCCGAGGAAGCGGTCGGGATTCCACCAGTAGCTCGGGCAGGCCGAGGTGCAGCAGAAGCATAGGATGCATTCGTAGTAGCCGTCGAGCCGCGAGCGTTCCTCCGGCGACTGGCGCCGCTCCCGCTCCGGCTCGGAGCTTTTCACGTGCAGCCACGGCTCGATCATCTCGTACTGAGCGAGCAGATGGGTGAGATCGGGCACGAGATCCTTGACGATGCTCCTGCCTGGGAGCGGATAGATCCGTCCCGGATCGCCGATGTCGGAAATGTACCGTGTGCAGGCGAGCCAATTGGTGCCGTCCATGTTCATCGCGCAGGAGCCGCAGATCCCCTCGCGGCAGGAGCGGCGGAAGGTGAGGGTGGAATCGACCTTGTTCTTGATCCAGATGAGCGCATCGAGAACCATCGGGCCGCAATCGTCGAGATCGACCCGATAGGTGTCGAGCCGCGGATTCTCGCCGGAATCAGGATCGTATCGGTAGATCTCGAATTCTTTGATCCGCGTGCCCGCGGTCGGGCACGGCCAGGTCTTCCCGCGTTCGATGCGCGATTGCGGCGCCACCCCGAAGTTCTTCGGCAGCGGAAAACGCCTGAGGAGCGTCGCACGCGGAACCTGGTCGGAGGAGTCGATGATCATTTTGTGCTCGGGACGCCCATCTCACGCTGAGACGGAACAGTTTCTCTGCATCAACACCTGATGTCCAACGACGTTCCGCCGCATGTCGGCGCGGGCAGCCGAAGAGTGCGAAGGCTCCGCGATGGGGAACCCGGCCTCGCTGCTGGCGTCTATGCTCATCAAGGGGAAGATATCGCCGTCCCATGCACGAACGAAGGAGCCGACCATGACCGACAGCATGTATCCGACCGCGATCCGTGAGCTCGGTCAGAAGCGCCGGGAGCTGGCGCCGGAGATCGAAGCGGCCTTCGGGGCGTTCGGGCAGAAGGTATTTGCGGATGGCGCGCTGAGCGCGAAAATGAAGCAGATCATCGCGGTGGCGGTCGCGCACGTGACGCAGTGCCCTTACTGCATCAAGGGCCACACCAAGGCGGCGCTCCGGCACGGCGCCTCGAAGCAGGAGTTGATGGAAGCGATCTGGGTCGCGGCGGAGATGCGCGCCGGCGGCGCCTACGCGCATGCGGTCCTCGCCATCGAGGAGATGGGCAAGGCGGAGTGACGCCGAGCGGCGGCCGCGCGTTCAGATCGCGCTCGCCGCGATGTTGACCGTCAGCGCAAGCAGCGCCGCGTTGAACACGAACGACACCACTCCATGCGCCAGCACGGTGCGGCGGATCGGCCGGCAGCTTACGCCGACGTCGGACACCTGCGACGTCATCCCGATCACGAAGGAAAAATAAGCAAAATCCCAATAATCGGGCTGCTCGTCCCCCGGAAAGGTCAAGGGCGGCACGGACCCTTTGCCGTTCCTCGGGTCGTAGTATTCGTGCGCGTAGTGCAGGGTGAAGATCATGTGGATGAAGGCCCACGACAGCACGATCGTCGCGGCGGCGAGCGCGAGATGCACTGGTTGTCGACCAGTCGTGCCGAGCTCGGCCAGGATGGCCCCGAGGCTCGCGAGCGCCGCCGTCGCGGTCAGGACCAGGATGGCGATGCGGCCTTCATCCTGCGCCGCCGCATGCCGGCGGATATGCGTCTCGTTGGCGCCGACGAACACCTGAAGCAGAAGCGCCAGATAGACCGCGACCCCAGCGTCCCAGCCGACCAGCAGGCGCGTGGCCGTGCGCCAGCCCGTTGGAAGCAGGGCGATGACCACGATGCCGAGCAGCGCCGAGAGAAAGAGGCGCGGGCGCGTGCGGAGGATGCGCAGGGGACGGAGCAGCCGGCGGCGCGCGGGAGGGTTTTGAGTCATGCGCGCATTCGATCCGGAACCCGCCAGCGGCACAAGAGGCGAGGCTCCTCCGTTGATACCGGCCCGCGGGACCTCCGAATCGGTTCGCGGCGCGCGGTGCGATCACAGCCGCTTTCGTTCGGCCGGCCGCCCGCATGATCCGGCGAAATAATGGCCGCGGCCGATAAGGTACTGCGCCGCTTCGTAAAATTAGAGCGCGCCCCGACGCGAAACCGGGGTCCACTTTTGCCGATGGGGCTCTAAGATCGCCGCGATGCGAGACATTTCATCGCGAACGCTGTCCCGTGCCCGCCGGTTCCGGCCGCTGCGTCGCCTCGTGCTCGTCCTGCTGCTGCTGTTTCTGCTGCCATACGCCCTGACGCCGCTCTATCTCGTCGGGCATCCGGTCTCGACCCTCATGCTGTGGCGATGGGCGAAGGGCGAACGGGTCGAG
>CAYVBN010000240.1:0-2645 GCA_964449645.1 uncultured Hyphomicrobiales bacterium | reverse complement strand
AAACTTCCGGCCCGTCCGCATTTCCAAGCTGGCGGACGCGGACGGATTTCTCACCGGCTATTACGAGCCCGTCGTTCAAGGCTCGCGGTTTCCCAGTCCGGCTTTTCACGTTCCCGTCTATCGGCGCCCGCCCAATCTCGTGGTGTGGGGACAGGGAACGAAGAAGGCCGGCGTGTTTCCCAACAAGGGCAAACGCATCGGCCGGCGCGTCGGCCGGCGCAAACTGGTGCCCTACTACGATCGCGCCGAGATCGAGGACGGCGCGCTCGACGGGCGGCAGCTCGAGATCTGCTGGCTCAAGAACCCGATCGACGCCTTCTTCATTCAGATCCAGGGATCGGCCCGCATCCGGCTGCAGGACGGCACCATGCTGCGGGTGAACTACGATGCCCACAACGGCCAGCCTTACACGCCGGTGGGACGGATCCTCATCGATCGCAACATCATCTCGAAGGACGAGATGTCGATGGACCGCATCCGCGACTGGATGGAGGCCAATCCGGTGGAAGGACGGGAGCTGCGCCGCCGCAACAAGTCGTTCGTCTTCTTCCGCGTCGTGCATCTGCCGGACCACGACGAGCCGCGCGGCGGGCAGGGCGTCGCGCTGACGCCCGGCCGCTCGATCGCCGTCGACAAGGCGCTGCACGCCTACGGGACGCCGTTCTTCATCGAAGCCGACCTGCCGATCGCGGGCGAGCAGCCGGACACCAGGTTCCGGCGGCTGATGATCGCGCAGGACACGGGCTCGGCGATCGTCGGGCCGGCGCGCGCCGACATCTACTTCGGAGCCGGCGACGAGGCGGAACATGTCGCCGGTCGCATCCGCCATCCGGGACGCTTCGCCATGCTGGTGCCGCGCGAACTCGACCCGGCGAGGATCGGGCCGCACGTCCCGCTCCCGCCGCAGCGTCCCGACACCGTGCCGGTCGCCGTTCGTACCTCGCCGCGCGGCGTCGAAGCCGCTTCGGCCGGGCCGGCCAGCACGGTGCCGCTCCCGTCGGCACGACCGGAGGCTGCGCCCACGCACCGGCGCAGCAAGCGCGAACGGGGCGCGAGCGTGCCGCGGCCGCGGCGCGTGAAGCCGGTGTCGTGACCCGCGATGACAAACCCAAATCGTCCGGGCGCTCGCTGAGCGAGAGCGACCGCAGTCTGTGGAGCCACGTGATCCGGTCGGTGGTGCCGTTGCGGCGCCGGCTGGGCGCAGCGGCGCAGACAGAAACCACGCATAGCGCTGAAATGCCGACGCGCGGGAGCGAGCGTCCGGTGAAACGCGCCGCGCCGGCCGCAGCTCCGGCGAAGCCGAGTCCCCCACCGCCTTCGCTGGCGCCGATCGACCGGCGCACGCGCCAGCGGCTCAAGCGCGGGACGGACCCGATCGAGGCGCGCATCGACCTGCACGGCATGACGCTGGCGCAGGCGCATCGCGCGCTCGTGCGTTTTCTCCACGCCTCGCAGGCGCAGGGCGTGAAGTTCGTGCTCGTAATCACCGGAAAAGGCGGCACCAGTGGCGAGCGCGGTGCGCTGCGCCGCGAGGTCCCGCATTGGCTCGCGCGTGGCGAATTGCGCGGCACCGTCCTGGGATTCGATGCGGCGCACATCGGCCACGGCGGTGATGGCGCGCTTTACGTGCGGCTGCGCCGCTTGCGTAAGTCTAGAAGCGACGGAGATTAGGGGTGGTGGGGGGATGACGCGCGCTGACGCGCACGCGAACGACCTCTCCTCGGCGGGGCGAGGTGAAGCGGGCACTCGCGACAGCTTTCAATAAACCGTCGCCACCCGCAGAATGAACCGCGATGCCACCCTACAAAATGAACCGCGACAGGTCGGCGTTGCGGGCGAGATCGCCGATGTGGGCGTTCACATAGGCCGCGTCGATCCGCACCGTCTCGCCAGCGCGGTCGGGCGCCGAGAACGAGATGTCGTCGAGCACCCGCTCGATCACGGTCTGCAGCCGGCGCGCGCCGATGTTCTCCACGCTCGAATTGACCGCCACCGCGATGTCGGCGATCTGGTCGATGGCGTCGTCGGTGAACTCGAGCGCGACGCCCTCCGTCGCCATCAGGGCGACCGTCTGCTTGATCAGCGACGCCTCGGTATCGATCAGGATGCGCCGGAAATCCTCGCGCGTGAGTGCCTTCAGCTCGACACGGATCGGCAGGCGGCCCTGGAGCTCGGGCAGAAGATCGGACGGCTTCGAGATGTGGAAGGCTCCCGAGGCGATGAACAGGATGTGGTCGGTCTTGACCGACCCGTGCTTGGTCGAGACGGTTGTTCCCTCGATCAGCGGCAGAAGATCGCGCTGCTCGCCTACGCGCGAGTCGTCGGCTCCGGCCCGACCCTCGCGCGCGCAGATCTTATCGATCTCGTCGAGAAACACGATGCCGTTGTTCTCGACCGATTTCAGCGCCTCCTGGACGAGCTGGTCCTGGTCGAGCAGCTTGTCGGACTCTTCGTTGATCAGCGTGTCGTAGGATTCCTTCACCATCAGCCGGCGCGTCTTGGTGCGGTTGCCGAGCTTGCCGAAGATGTCGCCGATCGAGATGGCGCCCATCTGCGCGCCCGGCATGCCGGGGATCTCGAACATCCCGCCCTGCGGCGCCTGTCCGGAGACCTCGACCTCGATCTCGCGGTCGTCGAGCTCGTTG
>CAYVBN010000239.1:0-10201 GCA_964449645.1 uncultured Hyphomicrobiales bacterium | reverse complement strand
TAGCTCGGCAGTTCTTTCAGCGACAGAACCGCGCCGCCCATGTCGCCGCGCGTCGCCAGCACGCGATTGTTCAAATCGACGATCTGGATCGATGGCGGGCGCTTGGGAATTTCCAAAGACTGGATCGGCGGCAGGTGCGCGCCGACCCAGGCGAGGGTGCCGGCAACCCCGATGAGCCCCCAGAGACCGAGCACCAGACCCCAATAGACGAGGCGTCCGAAACCGGAGCGGCCGTTCCCGCCGCCGCCTTGGCGGCCGCGCTTGGGCCGCCGCGGCCGTGCGTCGGAATCGCCGCGCCGCGCACGCGCCGACGAAGACTTCTCGCTGCGTGACTTGTCGCTGCGTGACTTGGCGATCGGGCGGCGGGTGGGACGGTCGTCGTTTTCGGGCAGATCGACTCGCGGGTTCGCAGCCGCCTCGAAGACGGGCTCGCGCCGCTCGCGCGCGCGTGTACGTCCCACACTCATACGCCGACCTGCAGAATGGCTGCCCGCGGCCGCAACCCGAGCTTGGCCGCACGCTAGTCCGGCCGGTTTAAGGCGCCGTTAAGGGACGAGACGGGGACCCGGGGCCCGTGACAAACCGCAAGATCGGTCGAGCGTCTCATGTCCGCGTGCGCTTAACTGGTGCTGCCACGGATCGCGTGGCGCAAGGCCGCTGGCCTGCACCCCAAGACAAGTCCGACCTTCAATGTCTGGCGTTCCGAGCGGTGTCCTGCGTCGCCTGCCGATTATAGGGTGGACCTCTGTGTCGGAACCGACCAACCGATCGAGGCGAACGGCGAGCAGATCAAAGCCGGCGAGATTCTCGGCGGACGCTGTGCGGTGCTGCGCGTCGTTGGCAACACCGACGATCTGGAGCCCGCCGCGCTTTACCTTTATCGCGATTGGCTTCCGGCCAGCGGCGAGGAAACGCGCGACTTCCCGATCTATTGCCAGCGGCTGACCTTCTTCCCCGAGGTGCCGGAGCATGAGGCGGTCGCGGAGCTGTTTTTGCCGCTGCAATAGCGCTCTCATGGCGGCTTGTTCCTTCCGATCGAGAAACGGACAGGCCGCTACTCCACCCTATCTCTATCTTTATGGATTCAGGGGCCTAGGGCGCGCTCGTCACCAGGCGCGAGCGGGCCTGGCGCGGCGTCTGGCCGGATCGACGCTTGAACGCGTGCGTGAACGCGCTGACTTCCCGATAGCCGAGGAGCCAGGCGATGCGCGAGATCGAAAGCTCGGCCTCGCTCAGGTAGCGCTCGGCGAGGCTGTAGCGCAGGTCCTCGACGATCTCCGCATAGGTCAGATCTTCCGACGCGAGCCGGCGCGTGAGGGTGCGAGAACTCATTCCGAGCCGCCGGGCGATTTGTCCGATGCGGGGCTTGCCGTGCGGAAGAAGAGGCACGATGGCGTTCTCAATGCGCGTGCGCACCGCTCCCTCGTGGACGTTGCGGCCGGCGAGCGCTTCGTCGCAATAGGAGATCAGCAGGTTGTTGAGATAGCGGTCGGCGCCCACGACCACCGTATCGTCGGTCACCTCGGTGAGCGCGATCTGGTCCGCTTCCGCTCCGAACTCGATGGAGCAGCCAAGATACGATTCGAGCTCGGAGCTGCATTCGCGCCGCTGATGGATCAACCCGACGCGGCTCGGCCGCACATGGCGACCGACGAGTTGCCGGCATATGCGGATGAAGATCGTGATCCATCCCTCCATCTGGTGACGGTCGGGTGACCTCTGGACGCCGAAGTGATTGAAGACGACCGTCGTGTTCTTGAAGTCGAGACACTTGAGCGCAATCCCCTCGTTCACGATGGCCCCATATCGTTCGGCCCGGCGCAGGGCCTCTCCCAACGTGTCCGAGGAACACAACACGTAGTAGATGAGCCCCGTCTCTCGCAGATCGAAGTCGCGCGCCACATGGAATCCGAGCAGCGGATCCTGCAGCGCATCGGCCGCGACATTGAGGAACTCGACCTGGCTGCGCACGTGAAAGCGCGCGTGCGGATCCTCGATCTGCTCGAGCGTCAGGCCGGCGCTGTGCAGGAGCGGCTTGGGATCGAGATTCGCTTCGCGCACGCGCAAACACGCGAGCCGCGCCATACGGCCCACGGTGCTCGGAAGGGCACCGAATCGCCTGGGTTCGGGGCCGTGCACGATGTCTGCCGCCTGATGTCCGCGCCCGTCTCGGCTGGCGCGCGAAATCAATTCATTGGCGCATCTTAGCAAGACGCCCGCCGAGTGTCCCGATAGAACGGCGCTCGCAGACCAATCCGATCGATCGGGGAGGGCGGCCAGGGGGTGTGCCGCAGTCCCGGTGACGCAGCAACCGGCCGAGAGCGTGGCGGGTTGCCGTGTCCCCGGGTTTCGGTGGAGCGTGAACAGAGCGGTATGGCCTGTTCCGAAGATCGTGGCGCACGTGATGGCGCTCGAAACGAGCGCGGCCGCGCCAGAGAGCTCCGTAAGCAGCACCGAAGGGCAAGCGTCAGCCCCACGGGGCTGTCCGGCCGCCGCGCGGCGGCGCGTGACTCATACAGGACCCCCTCATGCTTTCGCACAACGACGTCCGCATCCTCATCGTCGACGATTATCCGCCGAGCCGCGAGCATCTGCGCGCCTGCCTGGCGCAGCTCGGCTTCCATCATGTGAGGCAGGCTTCGAGCGGCATCGAAGCGCTTCGGCTGCTGCGCTGGCCGGGCAATTTCGACCTCGTGATCTCGGACGACGAGATGTCTCCGTTGACCGGGCTCGATCTCCTCGACTGCATGCAATCGGACGCGTCGCTCCGGAACATCCCGCTTGTCATGATGTCGGCGGAGAGCGGCAAGATCGATGTCGGTGCTGCGATCGGCGGCGGCGCCTGCGCCTATCTGGTCAAGCCGTTCTCGATCGAGGCTCTGGCCGCCGTGGTGGCGAAAGGCTCGGCTGCAGGGCCGTTCCGACGGACGCCGCATGTCGCGGCGGCCGGCAGGTGCTGCGCGTGCCCGCCATCTCAACCGAACGGGTGATGCGGGGCCATTTCCCGGCTGCTATTCCGCCTCCTGCAAATCGCGGGAGGCGAGCATGTCACCACCTGTCGAGCGCTTGGTGCGCCGCCTGGACGAGTTCCTCGGTTCGCTGTTCGTCCAAGGGCTCATGATGCTGACCCTCATCGTCCTCGTCGTCCTGGTCGCGGTATCGGCCAACCCCCAGGTGCTGCGCGTCGTGCAGGTTCAAGATCTCGGCTTTATCCAGTTCTGACGGGACTGGCGCCGCGACGGCCCCCGATCCACTGACGAAGGATTTACGCCTCCATCGTAGAGTCCGGGCCGAGTCGCGGTTTCGGATCTCCCATGAAGACCTCAGAATGGCGGGCCGAGAAGAACCAGCGGGCGCTCGCGCGCCTCACGCGGGCCTTGCCCGAACAGTTTCCGGCGTCGGTCCTGCTGCGCGCGCTGGCGCGCCCGCTCATTCCCCCGACCCCGCGGCTCGCCGTCGACGGCTACTGGCGTGCGCATCCGCTCCGTGCGGAGCGCCTCGCGCGTGCGCTCGCGGCGCGCAGCGGTGCGCCCGCCGGATGGACGTGGCGTCTGGGAAATGACCGCAAGAGCGGTCTCTCGCCGTCCTTTCGAACGCCGCCCGCCCCTTACCGCGAAAAGAAGTTCCATCGCGGTCCGGGCCGTTGCTGCATTTGCGGCCAGCCGGTCTATCGTTTTGGGTGGCACGTGGATCTGTGGGAACGCGGGGAAAACCGCAACGCCGAATGGCACGCGTCCTGCGTCGTCGCCTGGGACTTCTGGAATGCGCCGAGCGACTATGTTCAGGTGCTCCGGCGCGTGCAGGCACGGCGCTGCGCCGGCAGCGGTAAGCGCTTGTGGAAGACGGCGGAAGTCGATCATCGGGTACCGCTGTTCCAGGTCTGGCACGAGCATCGGGATGTCCCCTGGCCGGGACTGCTCGCCTTCTGGGGGATGCCCAATCTGCAGGTGATCAACAGAGACGTGCACGTGCAGAAATGCGCCGCCGAGGCGAACCTGCGCCGTGCACTCGTCGACCCGGTTGCGTGAACGGGCGAATCGGGCTTTCAACCGCCCGGCAAATCATCCCACATCTGCGCAGCGGTTCGCGTGACGTGCTCCGTCGCGCCGTGCGGTTGCCGAGGTATCAAGTTCACGCGAACGATGCCTTCGCCTGCGCGTTAGGGATCGAAGGGGGAGGAGGTGGCGGGCCATGCATGATGCGACGACGGCGCAAGGGCGCAGGCGGGAATTGACGGGGGCCGTGGCGATCGCTGCGGTTGCCACCCTGATTGGCGTCATGTTCATGGCCAGCACGTTGCCAACGCCGCTCTATCGCCTGTACGAACAGACCTTCCACTTCTCGCGTCTCACGCTCACGCTCGTATACGCGACCTACGCGCTCGGAAACCTGCTCGCGCTGTCGTTCGGCCGCTGGTCGGACACGATCGGACGGCGGCCGGTCAGCCTGCTGGCGATTGCCATCGGGTGCCTCAGCACCTTGCTCTATCTGTTCGCAACTGGAACGGCCTGGCTGTTCGGCGCCAGGGCCGCGAGCGGACTTGCCATCGGGCTCCTTGCCGGGACCGCGACGGCCTGGATCGCCGAGCTCGATTCGAAGAGCGACAAAGGACGCGCGACGACTATCGCGATCAGCAGCAATTTTGCCGGGTTGGGGATGGGGGCATTGCTGGCCGGTCTGCTCGCCCAATACGCGCCATGGCCGCTTCATCTCTCGTTCGTGGTCTATCTCGGAGTTCTGCTGGTCGCCGCCGCGGTGATCCTGCACACGTACGACACCTCGGCGACGGCCGAGCGCGGCATCGGCGATCTTTCACTCCGGCCGCGCATCGGGGTCCCGAGGTCGATCCGTGCCCGCTTCATCTCCCCGGCCGCCACCGCGTTCAGCACCATGGCGCTCGCGGGCTTCTATGCGGCGCTCATCCCCGGCATCCTGAGCGAAAATCTCGGAGAGACGAACCGCGCGGTCGCCGGCGCCGTCGTATTCGAGCTTGCGATCATCGTTGCCATCACTGGCGTGCTGACGCGCCAACTCGAGAGTCGGATCGCGATGCTGAGCGGCCTGGCGCTGCTGTTGCCCGGCCTCGCCCTGCTGGTGGCGGCACAAACCCTCGGCTCCATGGCGCTCCTGTTCGCCGGCACCGCGCTCAGCGGGCTCGCCATTGCGCTCGGCTATCGGGGCAGCCTGCAGGTGGTCAACCAGATCGCTCCGGCCGACCGCCGGGCCGAAGTCGTGTCGGCCTATCTGGTGGCTGGATTTGCCGGAAACGCATTGCCGGTCATCGGCGTCGGAATGATTTCGAATGTTGCCAATTCCAAGCTCGCAAGCTTGGTCTTTGCCGCGACGATTGCCGGCTTCGCCATCGCGGCCATCGTGATCGGCCTCAAGTTCCCGGTCACGGCCGACCAATAAATCGGCCTCAATCCGGCCGACAGGATGTTATAGCTTGCGGCCACATCAGAGACTGCACAGGAACACGTACATGCAGGTGCAACCCTATCTGTCCTTCGATGGACGCTGCGAGGAAGCGATCGAGTTCTACCGCAAGGCGCTCGGCGCCGAGGTGAAGATGCTCATGCGGTTCAAGGATAATCCCGAGCCGCAGCCCGGAATGACGCCACCCGGCGGAGAGAACAAGATCATGCACGTGAACCTCCGCATCGGCGAAACGGAGGTCTTCGCCTCGGACGGCCGCTGTCTAGGGAAACCGAGCTTTCAGGGCTTCGCTCTGTCCGTCACGGCCCGCAACGAGGCCGAGGCGGAGAAATCCTTCAATGCTTTGGCTGAGGGCGGCCAAGTGCAGATGCCGTTGACCAGGACCTTCTTCTCACCGAAGTTCGGCATGCTGACCGATCGCTTCGGCGTGTCCTGGATGGTGTTGGTCCAGCATTGAAACGAAGCGTGGTCCGGTTCAATCGGACCGGCTCGCATCTTCGCGTTGGGTGCGCTTGGTGTTCGTGCGCGCAGATCGTGTCGTGCCCGCGCGGAGGCGTTTCACCTTGGAGCGTCGCTTGGCAATGGGCGCGGCCGACCGCCAAGGGTCGGACGTGCCGAACAGCCATCGGGCGATCTCCGCAAGTCCCGTTTCGTTCGCCTCGCGCCGCATATCCCGTCTCGTCCAACCCTCTGCAAACGTCGATCAGTCCGGAGGAAGCTCGGCAGATCAGCGAGCGAGATCGAGTCTCGCCCGCAGGCTCTGAAGTTGCTCCGGTCGGCGCATCCGCCTCGCGAGCGTGCCAAGCTCAACCTGATTGGTCACTCACGCGCCCCGGGGCATTGTCTCGCGTATTTTGTCTGCGAGCAGAATCAAACCGCACCCAAGACCACGGCCAAGATGAAGACGACGGCCGTCAAAGCAGCCATTCGGGCGCCGATCTGTTTCAGGTCGGTGATCGTCATCGCACGTCCCCCGCTTCGAATCGCGCGCCGTTGAGGGAACTACAAAGGGGCACGGCGGCGAATTTGAGGCGACATCGAGACCGTATTGGCTCAACCGGAGCCGGCGTGTCGACGGCTCGATCACTCCCGCCCGGGTTGATTCTTGCCGCCTGCATCAGGCGCTAACCCGTTATTTGCACGTCATCTTTCCAAGATACGCTATCCGCGCGTGCGCGCCGCTTCATTGTGATGCCTGTTGGAGGCGTGCCGTGCGACGCCCATTGGTCGAACGCGCGGCATGCGGCGGGTCGCGTGCATTCGGCGAACGTTAATCAACCCGCCTTAACTTGCCGCAGAGACGAGAAGAATCACGCGCCCGTGTGGGCGTGTGGCGAGCAGAGAACCGCAGCGATGGCCAATCTCTTGAGCGAGGACGTGAGGGAGACGCCGGCCGCGCGCGTCTCCATTCCGTTCCTCGTGGCGGCCGGGATTTATCTGCTTCTGCTTGCGCTCGCACCGCGCCTCCTCAACGACGCAGACACCTATTGGCACATCGCGGTGGGGCGATGGATTCTCGAACATCGCACCTTCCCACACGTCGACGTGTTCTCGTACACCATGCCGGGCACGCCGTGGATCGCCAAGGAATGGCTGTCGCAAGTTCTCTACGCGGTCGCTCATGAGATCGGCGGCTGGCCGATGGTGGTGCTGCTGGCGTCGGCGGCGATCGCGTTGGCGTTCGGGCTGCTTGCGTCCTTTCTGCTCGAGGTTCTCGCGCCGGTGGCGGCTTTGCCCCTGGTCGGAGCCGGCTTCATATTGACGGCATCTCATCTCGTGGCGCGGCCGCATGCGCTCGCGCTTCCCCTGATGGTCGCCTGGGTGGCGGGTCTGGTGCGTGCCGTCGATCGCGGCCGCGCACCGTCCCTGTTTCTGCTGCCGCTGATGCTGCTGTGGGCCAACCTGCACGGAGGCTTCACACTCGGATTGGCGCTGATCGTTCCGAGCGCGGCCGAAGCGCTGTGGAACGCGGCTCCGGCGGAGCGCCGCCGCACGACCGTGTGCTGGTTGCGATTTGCTGTGTGCGCCGGGCTCACCGCGATGATCACGCCGTACGGGCCGGAATCGATGCTGGTGACCTACCGGATCCTCGGACTCGGCCGGGCGCTGTCGATCGTGGGCGAGTGGCAGGCGCAGGATTTCAGTCATCTCACCGCTTTCGAAATGTGTCTCTTGCTCGCGCTCGGGCTCGCCCTCTACCGCGGGCTCACGCTGCCGCCGGCCCGGATCGTCATCCTGCTCGGCATTCTCCATCTCGCGCTTTCGCATGTCCGCAACGGCGAGATCCTCGGGCTTCTCGGGCCGATCTATTTGGCGGTGCCGCTTGCGGCTCAACTCGGGTCGCACACCGTCGGCCCAGCGAGAGCGGAACGCAATAGCCTGCTCGCCTGCGCGTCGATCCTGGCGATGCTGGGAGCGGTCACGTCGGCCCTCACGGCAATCCGCCCGCCCGAACCCAATCCCAACGTCTCGCCGGTGCGCGCCGTCGAAGCGATCAAGCGCAGCGGGGCGCACGCGGTCTTCAACGACTACGGTTTCGGCGGCTATCTGATCTACCAGGGGATCGCGCCGTTCATCGACGGGCGGACCGAACTCTACGGCGAGGCGTTCACGGTCCGACATCACCTCGCCGTCACGCTGCAGAACGTGGACGATCTTCTGGCGCTGCTCGATCGTTACAAGGTCGACGCGACCTTGCTCGGCGCGAACACGCCCGCGGTGCGCTTGCTCGATCGATTGGACGGTTGGCAGCGCGTCTATTCGGACGCAACCGCGGTCGTCCACGTCCGGCATGCGGACACCAGCACACCACCGGCAATCCGCGGCAGCACCGATTGAGATTGTGTTCCATCGAAACGTTGCCGTGCCGTAGACGCACGGTGAATTCCATTCCGCTCCGCGCAAGTTTCCCGTATAGCTGAACCACAGGGCCGATCAGTGCCCGTTGTACGGGAGGAATACGCATGTTGCGGAACTTGGCCATTCTCCTGGCCGTCGCCGCCGGATTCGTCCAGATCCAGCCGGCGAGAGCGGAATATCCGAGCGAGCCGATCCACTTCATCGTGCCGGTTGCGGCCGGCGGCGGCGTCGACGTCATGGCCCGTCTGATCGCCGCCAAGCTCAGCGACCGGCTCGGCCAGCAGGTCGTGGTGGAGAACAAGGCGGGCGCCGCGGGTGTCATCGGCACTCGGTTCGTGGCGGGCGCAGCGCCCGACGGATACACACTGCTGTTCACGCCGAGCAGTCTTGCGATCACCGTCGCGGTGCACAAGACGCTGCCTTACGACGTCAACAAGGACCTCACGCCGATCATCAACGTGTCCATCTCGCCCTACGCGTTGATCGTCCACAACTCGGTTCCGGCGCACAACCTCGCCGAGTTCATCGCCTACGCCAAGGCCAATCCCGGAAAGCTCAACTTCAGCTCTGCCGGCGTCGGCAGCGCGTCGCATCTGGCGGCCGAGCTGTTCAAGAACATGGCCGGCGTCGACATGGTGCACATTCCCAACAAGGGCATGAACCCGGCGCTCGTGGACCTCATCGGCGGGCAGGTCCAGGTGCTGTTCGGCAGCGTGCCGGCGCTGCTGTCGGAGAACTCCGAGCGCGTCCACGCGATCGCCGGGGCCGAGCGCAAGCGCTCGGCGCTGATGCCCAACCTGCCGACGATCGACGAATCCGGGCTTCGCGGCTACGAAGTCGGCAACTGGGCCGGCCTGCTTGGTCCGGCCCATCTCGATCCAAAGATCGTGAAGAAGCTGCACGACGAAATCGTGCAGATCCTGGACCTGCCGGATGTGAAGGAGCGCTTCACCACGCTCGGCTTCGAGAAGATCGCCAGCACGCCGGAGGAGTTCGGCGCGCAGGTGCGCCACGACGTCGAGCGCTGGACCGAAGTGGTCAAGCGCGCCAACATTCCGGTGAAGTGATCGGACCGTCAGAGTGCGGGCCGGAGGACGCTGGCCCGCACTAAACGTTTGATTTGTGCATGATCTCGTCCGAAAGCCGGCGGCCGCTTTTCGGGACCAAGCATTAGGCGATGGTGTTGAGCGGAGCCTCGCCGCGGATCAGGAGCCGTTCGACGTTCTCCCAGGCCGAGCGAAACAGGAACGCCGCCGACTGGCGCGTCACCCCGGCGATATGCGGCGTGAACAGGATTCGGCTGCGCGCCTCGCCGTCGAGGCCGAACAGCGGGTTGTCCGCGCCGGGCGGCTCGCCCGAATAGACATCGACGGCAGCGCCGCCAAGCGTGCCGGCGCGCAGCGCCGCGGCAAGCGCTCCTTCGTCGACCACGCCGCCGCGTGACGCTTGGATGAGGATCGCGTCCGGCTTCATGCGGGCGAGTTGAGGCGCGCCGATGAGCCCGGTCGTCTCCGGCAGCAGCGGGACATGCAGCGAGACGATGTCCGACGTTTCCAGCAGCTCCTCGATCCCGACCGGCTGCGCTTCCAGCGCGGCTGCGACCTCCGGCTTGGGCGGCTGCGTGTCGAAATAACAGATGCGACAACCGTAATTGCGGAACGCTTCGGCGACGGCGCGGCCGATGGTGCCAAACCCGACGATGCCGACCAGCAGACCGTCGAGGCCGCGCACGTTGTCGGCAATGAGCCGCGCGCGCGATTCCACGTAACGTCCCTGCTTGATTTCGACGTCCGACCAGAGAAACCGGCGCAGCAGAACCGATGCGTTCGTGACCGCATATTCGGCAACCGCCCGGTTGCTGCCGCCCGGCACGTTGGCGACCAGAATGCCTTGTCGCCGCAGCCCC
>CAYVBN010000238.1:0-24541 GCA_964449645.1 uncultured Hyphomicrobiales bacterium | reverse complement strand
CGCATCACCGCGGTCATTGCCTGCGGTGAACTTCCGTAAGGGATGTGGACGAGCTGCGTGCCGCTTTTGAGCGCGATCGCCTCCATGGCGAGGTGCGACAACGATCCGTTGCCGATCGAGCCGAAATTGTACTTGCCGGGCTCGCGCTTGAGCTTCTCGACCAGCGCCGCGACGCTGTCGACGCCGAGGCTCGTGTTGACGACGAGCGCGCTCGGCTGGGTGATGAGCTGCGTGATCGGCTGGATGTCCTTCACCGGATCGTACGGCAGCTTGGAGAAGAGCAGGGTGTTGATCGCCAGCGGACCGCCGATGCTCACCCCGATCGTGTAGCCGTCAGGCTCGGCCTTCGCCACCGCATCCGTGCCGATATTGCCGCTCGCGCCCGGCTTGTTCTCGACCACGAATGGCCGGCCGAGCCGCTGATGCAGATCGTCGGCAATGAGGCGCGCCACGACATCCGGCGTCGAGCCCGGCCCGAACGGCACGATGACCCGGACGGTGCGCGTCGGCCATTCGGCGGCGCCGGCCGGCAGCGCGGCCACGGTCAGCGCGAGCAGAGCCAACAGGTTCTTCGTGACGTTCACTGCAATCCTCCTGCTTCCGATTTCGTGAATCGCGGCCGTGCCGGTCTGGCGTCGTCAGCCGCGCGTCCCAGATAGACGCCGTTGTGCACCAGAAGCTGCTGCAAAGCCCCGATGTCAATGTCAGCGACCGGTCGGCCTGTTGCGAGCGCGAGGTGCGCCGCGGTTCCGGCGGCTTCGCCCATGACGAAGCAGGCGCCGCTCACCCGCGCGGCCGACTGGCCTTCGTGGTTCATCGAGGCGCAGCGGCCCGCGACCAGGAGGTTCGTGACGCCGGTTGGAACCAGCATGCGATAGGGCAGGTGATTGAAGCCGCGCGAGCCGGGAATGTCCGGCCAGAGCCACTCCACGTCGCCGGCCACGTGCTTCTCGAGCGGCCAGCCGTTGACACCGATCGTGTCGTCGAAGCTCGCGCAGGAGATGACGTCGTCTCCGGTGAGCTGGTAGCGGCCACTCAGGCGGCGCGTCTCGCGGATGCCGATCTGCGGCGGAATGTCGACGATATACGCATTCGCAAAGCCCGGCGCCTCGTGGCGCAGGAACTCGAAGAAGGCGAGGGCCTGCCGCCGCCCCTCGATCTCTCCGAACGCGAGGTCGTCGGCGTCGATTCCGTTCACCGCGCTTCCGTCTGGTTTCTTGATCTGGGTAACGTTGACCCGCCATTCGACGGAATGGCGCTGTGGTCGCACGATGGCGCCTTTGCGCGGGAAGCGGGCGATGCCGCGCCGCTCGGCGTCCTCCATCAACAGCGGGATGGTTCGCCAGGCGTCGGCCGCCGCCGACGCATCGACACCGTTCACCCGGAACATGGTGGTCGGATAGAGCATGTTGCCGCGCCCGTCGCCGACCTCGAACGACGCCCCGGCGAAGGCAAAAAGATCGCCGTCGCCCGAACAGTCGATGAAGACGTCCGCCAGCACGGCGCAGCGGCCGGATTTCGTTTCGAGCAGGAGCGCTTTGATGATCCCCGCTTCCGCCTGCGCCCCGACCGCGAGCGCGTGAAAGAGAATCTCGACGCCACACCCGCGCAGCAGCGCGTCGGCCGCGCACTTGAAGGCGGACGTGTCGTAGGCCTGCGCCTTGGTCTTGCCGAGCACGACGTGCGGCTCGTTGAGACCGCCGAGGCGGTCGATGCGATCGGTGATCTCGTCGGCGATGCCATGCACCACGCGGCGAATGTCGCCGTGCACGTTGGCGTGGAGCCCGCAGAAATTGGTCACGCCCGCCGCCGTTCCCATGCCGCCGAGAAAACCGTAGCGTTCAACCAGCAGCGTGCGGCGACCGTGGCCGGCCGCGGCCGCCGCGGCCGCGATTCCGGCCGGTCCGCCACCGAGGACGACAACCTCGTACTCGCCGCGGACGGGCGTTTGGCGCGCGGGTTCGGTGATGTAGGCGGTCATCGATTTGTGCCGGGCGTCTGAACGCGTCCTGTTGACGGATGTGAGCATAGCAGCTTGCGACGCATGCTTGTGGGGGGGCGCGGACGCGGATGCAACCTCAGGCCTCGTCTTCCGGATGCAGCGTGGTGAAAAGTGCCGCGCTGCAGACCGGGACCCATTGTGACTAACCCGCCGCTCTTTTCAAAGCCGCGAGGCGCAACGGCGCAATACGCTGCGCTATTGCGCCCTGCGCTCCAATGTTCCGCGCCGCGCCGGGGACACGATGCCTGGAACAGAATTTCGGTAGTCGGAAGTGCAGGCGGCAAAAGGATGCTTGCCTCGGACGCACCGCAGCGCGCAGCGGCGTGGTGCTGATCGGGGTCCATCGTCCGATACTACGCCTTCGGCTAACCCGCCCTACGTTGCTTCACCGAAAATTTCGTTCGAGCGAATTATGGATGTCGGTCGCAGCGACGGCCGCCTGTCCGGTGGCAACGCTGATCTGGTGCAGGTCGAGCGTGACGTCGCCGGCCGCATAGACGCCCGCCGCCGACGTGCGCTGATGCTCGTCGACCAGCAGATAGCCCCGCGGGTCGGTGCGCGCGCCAAGCCGCGCGGCGAGCCCGGAGCGCACGCGTGCGCCCATCGCCGGATAGATGACGTCGAAGGTGAGGCGGGCGCCGCCCGCCATCTCGGCCACGATGGAGTCTTCCGCGGTGCGAAGATCGGCGAGCGGTTCGCTGGGTTCGGCGAGGCCGGCCGCCTTGAGCACGTCTCGCGTGTTTGCGTCGAGGCGGAAATCCCGGTCCGTCGGCAACAGCGTCACCGTCCGGCTGTAGGTGCGCAGAAAACATGCCTTCTTGACGATGTGGCTCAGCGGGCCGACGACCCCGATGCGCTGATCGATTGCTTCGTAGGCGTCACAGATGGGGCAGAAACGCACGCCGCCGCGGTAGATGAATTCGCCGAGCGAGGGCAAGGACGGTTTCTCGTCGACGATCCCGGTCGCGAGCAGAACTTTGTGCGCCGCCATTGTCCGCGCGCCCAGGCTGGCCACCAAAACAGAATCCTCGCGCGCGAGCGCGTCCACTTTCGCGCGCACCAGAATGGCGCCGAAGCGCTCCGCCTGCGCGCGCAGCTTCGTCAGCAGGTCGCGGCCGGAGATTCCGCCGCTGAACCCTGGATAATTCTGGCTCTCGGGGATCAGGGCGGCGCGGCTATGGCCGTCATCGGCCATGACGACGCGGCGACGGAACCGCGCCAGATAGATCGCGGCCGTGAGCCCCGCTGGCCCGCCGCCGACGATCAGGCAATCGACCGGCTCTTGCTGCAACGACATGAAACCTCCGTGCTCGACAACGGACGGGCGGGGGGTTCGGTTCTCCGATGGCGCCGAACAGGACTGCCGTCCGGGCGAATTCCGGGTGATCCGCGTGCGCCATATTCGGGCCTCGGGGCGGTCTTGCCTCGCGGCCCTGCATCGCCTCTACTCGGCCCCGCTATCGGGCCTCTGAAGGCGCTCCATGGGTCTTGCAATTCTCATCCTGGGACTGGCCGTGTTCATCGCCGCCCACGTGTTCGTGACCCGCCGCAAGGCGCGGGCGGCCGTCATCGCGCGCATCGGCGCAATGCCGTATCGCGGCCTGTTCTCGCTGGTATCTGCCGTCGGCCTCGCGCTGATCGTCTGGGGCTTCGCGGAATATCGCGCGACCGGCTGGGTCGACGTCTGGTATCCGCCCACGTGGCTGCGCCACGTCACCGTCGGGCTGATGTGGCCGGCGAGCATTTGCGTGGTGGCGAGCTACGTGCGCGGCGACATCGCCCGCGTGCTCAAGCATCCGATGCTGGTGGGCGTGAAGCTGTGGGCGTTCGCGCATCTGCTGGCGAACGGCGACCTCGGCTCGATCGTTCTGTTCGGCTCGTTTCTCGGCTGGGCCGTGTACGACCGTATCTCGCTCAAGTACCGCAGCGATCCGGGCGGTCCGCTGATCCCCACCGGTGGCCGCCGCAACGACATCATTGCGGTCGTCGCGGGAACGGTCCTCTATCTCCTGCTCGCCTTCTTCTTCCATCCCTTCGTCATCGGCGTCCCGGTGATGGGCCCATCCGCCTAGTGTGGCGGATTTGAAGTTCCTAAGATTGTGCAGCGAACTCGACAGGAAAGTGGCTGCCGGTTTTCGGATAAGATCATGCTCGACCCAATAGGATGAGGAATTCGCGTACGATGTCGATTCAAGCCGAAATGAAACGCCTGTCTGCGCCTGATATCCGCGCGCGCAAGGGGGGCGAGCCGATCGTCGTGCTCACGTCCTATCATGCGCACACGGCCCGCATCCTCGACCGCCATTGCGACGTGATCCTCGTCGGCGATTCGCTCGGCATGGTGATGCACGGGCTGGAAACGACGGTCCCGGTGACGCTCGACATGATGATCCTGCAGGGCAAGGCGGTGATGCGGGGCAGCCGGCGCGCGCTCGTCGTGGTCGACATGCCGTTCGGCTCCTACGAGGCGTCGAAGGAGCAGGCCTTTCTCTCCGCCGTGCGGATCATGAAGGAAACCGGCTGCGGGGCGATCAAGCTCGAGGGCGGCCGCCGCATGGCCGAGACCATCGCCTTCCTGGTCGAGCGTGGCGTGCCGGTCATGGCGCATATCGGGCTGACGCCCCAGTCCATCAACGTGCTCGGCAGCTTTCGCGCGCAGGGGCGCGATCCGGCCGACTGGGCGCCATTCGAGGACGACGCGCGGGCGGTTGCGGACGCGGGGGCCTTCTCGGTGGTCGTGGAGGCGGTATCGGAGCCCCTTGCGGCAAAAATTACCACCATGGTGAACATCCCGACGATCGGGATCGGTGCGAGTCCCGCCTGCGACGGGCAGGTCCTGGTCCTCGAGGACATGCTCGGGCTGTCGCCCCGGGTGCCGAAATTCGTCAAGCGTTACACGGACCTCGGCCCTTCAATCGACGCCGCGGTCGCGACCTATGCCGAGGACGTGCGCGCCCGGCGCTTCCCGGGCGCCGAGCACGTCTATGCGGCCAAGGCAAAGACCTCGTAAAATCCCCGCAGACTCAGAGATTTGCGGATGTGCACCGACGGGCTTTGCCTTGCCCGCGCCACATGTCTATTTTACGCGCGATCATGACCCCGATGCAGGCGGCAGCCGGGCGGGAACGCCGCGGACCGGTTTAACCGCGGGGGTGGAGAATTTCGTGTCGGATATCTTCCGCGAAGTCGACGAGGAAGTCAGGCGAGAGCAGCTCAAGAAGCTGTGGGACGTGTACGGCCTCTATATCGTCGCCGTGCTCGTGCTCATCGTGCTCGGGGTTGCCGGATGGCGCGGCTACGAATGGTGGCAGGGCCGCCAGGCGGCCGAGTTTGGCGCGCGCTTTCAAGCCGCCGTGCAACTGGCCGATCAGGGCAAGCACGAGGAGGCCCAGGCGGCCTTCGCCAAGATCGCAAGCGAGGGCACGGCGAGCTACCGGACGCTTGCGCGCTTCCGCGAGGCCTCGCAGGTCGCGCAGCACGACGGCAAGGCTGCCGTGGCCGCCTATGACGCGCTCACCGCAGACACGTCGCTGCGGCAGCCGCTGCGCGATCTTGCCGCCGTGCGCGCCGGTTTCATTCTGGTCGACACGGCGCCCTATGCGGAGATGAAGCAGCGGCTCGAACCGCTCACGTCGGCCGACCGTCCGTTCCGCCACACTGCGCGCGAGCTTCTGGCGCTGTCCGCCTGGCACGCCGGAGACAGCGCGGCGGCGAAACAGTGGTTCGACATGATCATGACGGACGCGGAAACGCCCGCCAGTATCCGATCGCAGATCCAGGTCCTGATGGCGCTCAGCGCCGCCAATGGCCAGAGCTGAGGGGAGAGAGCCGATGCGCCTGTCACGCGTGAGTCTCACGGCAGTTCTGCTCTCCTTCGGAGTGCTGCTCGCCGGCTGCGCCGATGGCATGGACAACGCCATGGACAAGCTGACCGACTTCGAATTCCTCAACACCAAGAAGAAGCTGCCGGGCGAACGCAAGCCGGTGTTTCCGGAGGGGGTCCCAGGCGTGACGCAGGGCGTGCCGCCCGAGATGATGAAGGGCTATCAGGAGTCCGAGACCGCATCGGCTTCGCCGACCGGTACGGAGGCCGAAGGCCAGGCGGCCGCGAAGCCTGCCGCCCAAGCGGCGGCCGAGAAGCCGAAACCGAAGTCCAAGCCGAAACCCAAGCGCGTCGCCGCCCCGAAACCACAACATCAGCCGCAGCCGCAGGCCGTCCAGGCCGAGCCCCAGCCTGTGAGCCAGCCCGCGCCGCAGGCAACCACGGCACCGTGGCCCAGCGCGCCGGCGCAACAGCCGCAGATCGCGTGGCCCGCTCCCGGCGGACAGGTCTCGCGCTGATCACCCGAGTCGGGCCGTGATGACGTCGACAGGCCCGGTGAGATCCTATGAGCTTCACCGTCGCCATCGTGGGCCGGCCGAACGTCGGCAAGTCGACGCTGTTCAACCGGCTTGTCGGCCGGCGCGTGGCGCTGGTCGACGACACGCCGGGGGTGACACGCGACCGGCGTAGCGGGCAGGCCCGGCTCGGCGATCTCGAGTTCACCGTGATCGACACCGCCGGGCTCGAGGACTCCGCGCCCGAGAGCCTGGCAGGCCGGATGCGCGCACAGACGGAGACGGCCGTCGCGGATGCCGACGCGGTGTTCTTTCTGGTCGATGCCCGCGCCGGCCTGACGCCGACCGACCGCGCCTTCGCCAGCCTCGTGCGCAAGTCGGCCAAGCCGACCATCGTGGTCGCCAACAAGAGCGAAGGCCGGGCCGGCGAGGCGGGCGCGCTCGAAGCCTATGCGCTCGGTCTCGGCGATCCGGTGGCGATCTCCGCCGAGCACGGGGAGGGGCTCGGCGATCTCTATGAAGCCTTACGCACCGCGCTTCCGGAGGAGACAGGCGATTCTTCAGAAGAAACGGCGGAAGAAGGCGTTGCCGAAGCGGCCCCGGAGGACCGCCCCATCCGGGTGGCGGTCGTCGGACGGCCGAATGTCGGCAAGTCGACGCTGGTCAATCGCCTGCTCGGCGAGGAACGGCTGCTGACAGGCCCCGAAGCGGGCATCACCCGCGACGCCATCGCGGTCGACCTCGTGTGGAACGGGCGCAAGTTCCGCGTCCACGACACCGCCGGCATGCGCCGGCGCGCACGCATCGAGGAGAAGCTGGAGAAGCTCTCCGTCGCCGATGCGCTCGAAGCGGTGCGCTTCGCCGAAGTGGTGGTCCTGCTGATGGACGTCGAGCGTCCGTTCGAGGAGCAGGACCTGCGCATCGCCGATCTCGTCGAGCGCGAAGGCCGCGCGCTGGTGATCGGCATGAACAAGTGGGATCTCAAGGAGGGCGAGCCCGGTGCTGCCGCCAAATTGCGCGGGGAGGCCGATCACTGGCTCCCGCAGCTCAAGGGCGTGCCGATCGTCGCGGTCTCCGGGCTGACCGGTTCCGGTCTCGACCGTCTGATGCAGGCCGTCATTGACAGCCACGCGGTATGGAACCGCCGCGTGGCGACCAACCCGCTCAACCGCTGGCTCGACGAGGCGATCGCCGCACATCCGCCGCCCGCGGTGTCGGGCCGCCGGCTCAAGCTCAACTACATCACCCAGCCGAAAAGCCGGCCGCCGAGCTTCGTGCTGTTCTGCACGCGCGCCGACGCCATTCCGGAGGCCTACCGCCGTTATCTCGTCAACGGTCTGCGCGAGGCTTTCGCGCTGCCCGGCACGCCGATCCGGCTGACGTTCCGGGAGAAGAAGAATCCCTATGCGACGCGGGCGGCACGTAAGGCGTGAAATCGATGGACAGCGGCCCGATCCCTACATCCGGCAGGCGAGCGCTTTTCGCGCCGCGCAGTGCGGCTTTCATTTTCATCTTCATCACCGTGCTGCTCGACATGCTGGCGCTCGGCATGGTGATGCCCGTCCTCCCGAAGCTGGTCGAAGGCTTTGTCGACGGCAACACCGCGCGGGCCTCGGAGATCTTCGGCGTGTTCGGCACCGCCTGGGCGCTGATGCAGTTTCTGTTCTCGCCGGTCCAGGGCGCCCTGTCGGACCGCTTCGGGCGGCGGCCGCTCGTGCTGATGTCGAATTTCGGCCTCGGCCTCGATTACATTCTGATGGCGCTCGCGCCGAGCCTCGTGCTGCTGTTCGTCGGGCGTGTGATCTCGGGGATCACGGCCGCGAGCATTTCGACGTCGTACGCCTATATCGCCGATATCACCCCGGCGGCGAAGCGCTCGGCGACCTTCGGCATGCTCGGCGCAGCGTTCGGCCTTGGCTTCGTCGTCGGTCCGGCGCTCGGCGGTGTGCTCGGCGCGGTCGACCCGCGGCTGCCGTTCTGGACGGCGGCGGTTCTGAGCCTTCTCAACGGATGCTACGGGCTGCTCGTGCTGCCAGAATCGCTCTCGCCCGAGCGGCGCGCGACGTTCACCTGGCGGCGCGCCAATCCGATCGGTTCGCTCGCGCTGCTGCGCTCGCAGCCGCACCTGCTCGGGCTCTCCGGCGCCAACCTGCTCGCCTACGTGGCGCATACGGCGCTGCCGACGACCTTCGTGCTCTACGCCGGCTACCGTTACGGCTGGGGAGAGGGGATGGTGGGCGCGACGTTGGCGCTCGTCGGGGCATGCGCCGTCGTGGTGCAGGCTGGCCTGATCCGGCCGATCGTCGGCTGGCTCGGCGACCGCCGGGCGATGCTGGTCGGCTTCTCGAGCGGTGCCCTCGGCTTCGCGGTGTTCGGGCTCGCGCCGACAGGCGCGCTGTTCTGGATCGGCATCCCGGTCATGTCGATGTGGGGACTGGCGTCGCCGACGTCGCAGGCGCTGATGAGCCGCTACGTGAGCCCGTCGGAGCAGGGCCGGCTGCAGGGCGCCAACAGCAGCATTCAGGGGATCGGCAACCTGATCGGCCCCTCGATCTTCTCGCTGATCTTCGCTTATGCGATCGGAGCCGGGCGCGACTGGGACGTTCCGGGCGCGGCGTTCCTGCTCGCCGCCGTCATGCTGTTCGGCGCGACCCTCGTCGCCTGGCGCACGACGCGGGAACACTGACGCGACCAATCGTGCGGTCGAATGCGCGAGCCCGACCGAAGGGCGCGCTCTCGTGCGGCTGATCTAGCGCATGATCCCGAAAAGTGGACGCCGGTTTTCGGAATAGATCATGCTCGAATCAAGAGCGGGACGGCGATTCGAAGAAAAGTCATCCCGCTCTAATGCCTGGACACGGTTGCGGGCGTCCCCTGATAGCCTTTGTAGGATCGGCGCAGCAGGGCAAGCAGGCTGCCGCCGGTCGCCGCTCCGATGAGATAAACGATGACGGTCAGGATCGCGATGGGGGCGCGAACGCTGAACCCGAGAAACGACATCGTGACGAGTTCGCGATTCTGCACGATGAAGATCAACGTCGCCGCCGCGAACACGACAATGACGATCAGATAAAGCCAGCGCATGATAGCCTCCTTTTGCCAACCACGGCGGCCGAGACCTCAGGAACCCATGCTGCAGGAATGTTACGATGATGTCTGTCCCGCTGGCGACAATGAAGACATGACGATCTGACCGGCAACGCGCCGTCCCGTTACCAACGTGCGGACCGTCACATAGCCACCGAACCGGAGAACGCACGTTCATGCTATGGCGTCGTGGATGAGCGATCGATTGGACCGTGGTCCCATAGGCTCGAGAGTTCGGCAGGGATCGAGGGGCGTATCAGCGGTATCGCGCTAGGTCGCGCGTAGACGCCCGGAGAACAGGAATCCGCGTGTTTCCGCCCATGCGATCGTTTCATCCGAAACGATGCGACGATAGCCGGAAGGTCTTCAGATCGACCCGAGGATCCCGCTACTCGGGAGCGCGGAAGCTCAGCAACCGTCCGCTCGGATAGTCGTAGAGCCTGCCCGTCTCTGTGAAGTCCGGCTTGCAGAGCGGGATGATCTTCTCGGCCACCTGCTCGGGCGTCGGCAGCGTTTCCGGATCTTCACCCGGCATGAGCTGCGCCCGCATGCGGGTGCGGGTCGGTCCGGGGTTGAACAGGTTGACGCGCACGGGCGTCTTCGCGGTCTCCGCTGCATAGGTGCGCGCCAGCACGTCGAGCGCCGCCTTGGTCACCGAATAGGGCCCGCGATAGGCTTTCGCGCTCGATGCCGCGCCGGAGGTGAGAAACACCGCGCGTCCCGCATCGCAGGCGCGCAGCAGCGGGTCCATGGCGCGGATGAGATGCCAGTTGGCCGTCACGTTGACGGCCAGCGTGTCGTCCCAGGCCTTCGGCTCCACGTGGCCGAGCGGGGAGGTGGGACCGAGGATGCCTGCATTGCCGACCAGCACGTCGAGGCGGTGATAACGCTCGTTGAGCGCTGCCGCGAGCCGGTCGATGCCGGGGGTGTCCTTGAGATCGAGCGGCACCAGCGTGGCGCTGCCGCCCGCGGCGCGGATCGCGTCGTCGAGCTCTTCCAGGCCGCCGACGGTGCGGGCGACCGCGACGACGTGCGCACCGGCGGCGCCGAGGGCACGCGCGATCGCCGCGCCGATGCCGCGCGACGCGCCAGTGACGAGCGCGATCCGGTCGGCGAGCGGTTTCGGCATTACATCTGACCTGGGTGGGACGATTCTATCGAGCGCATGTCTGCTTCAGATGAGTCGCAAAGTGCTTATCGAATTGAATCGAAGCTGCCGCGAACTCTGAGTGTTCCCTCCCCCTTGCGGGGGAGGGCTAGGGAGGGGAGCTCGTTCGTAAGGCCGATTGCTGCTCTGTTCGGGCGCTCGTACACTTTCACCCCCTCCCGGCTCACGCGCTTGGCGCGTTCACCGACCTCCCCCGCAAGGGGGAGGTGACAAGAGAAACGCGCTCCGCCCGTCGTGCCCTGTCCGTCAGCTCGCTTCCGCGAGCAGCGACAATTGCCGCGGCCGCGCCGTCTCGGCCGTATGATCGGTGAGGCCGGTCGGATAGTCGCCGGTGAAGCAATGATCGGTGAATTGCGGCCGCAGGGGATCGCGGCCCTTCTCTCCCATTGCCCGGTAGATGCCTTCGACCGACAGAAAGGCAAGCGAGTCCGCGCCGATGAACCGCCGCATCCCTTCGACGTCGTGATTGGCGGCGAGCAGGTTCTCGCGTTCCGGCGTGTCGATGCCGTAGTAGTCGGGGTGCGTGATCGGCGGCGAGGCGATGCGGAAGTGGACTTCCTTGGCGCCGGCATCGCGCATCATGCGCACGATCTTGGTCGAGGTGGTGCCGCGCACCAGCGAGTCGTCGATCAGCACGATGCGCTTGCCGGCGACGACCGAACGGTTGGCCGAATGCTTCAGCCGCACGCCCAGTTCGCGGATGGACTGGGTCGGCTGGATGAAGGTGCGGCCGACGTAGTGGTTGCGGATGATGCCGAGCTCGTAGGGCAGGCCGGAGCTCTGCGAATAGCCGATCGAGGCGGGCACGCCGGAATCCGGCACCGGCACCACCACGTCGGCATCGGCCGGCGCCTCGCGCGCCAGCTCGTGCCCCATGTTCTTGCGGATCTGGTAGACGCTGCGGCCGCCGACGATCGAATCCGGCCGCGCGAAGTAGATGTACTCGAAGATGCACGGCCGCGGCGTCATCGGCGGGAACGGCTTGAGCGACTGCGCGCCATCCTCGTCGAACACGACGACCTCGCCGTTCTCGATGTCGCGCACGTACTGCGCGCCGATGATGTCGAGCGCGCAGGTCTCCGATGCCAGAATCGGGCAGCCGTCGAGCCGGCCGAGCACGAGCGGGCGGATGCCGAGCGGATCGCGCGCGCCGACCAGCTTCTTGTTGGTGAGGGCGACGAGCGAATAGGACCCTTCGAGCGCCCGCAGGGCCTCGATGAAACGGTCGATGAAACGGCCGCGGCGCGAACGCGCGACGAGATGCAGGATAACCTCGGTGTCGGTCGTGGACTGCATCATGGCGCCTTCGCCGACGAGCTGGCGGCGCAGCGTCAGGCCGTTCGTCAGGTTGCCGTTGTGGCCGATGGCGAAGCCGCCGGCATTGAGCTCGGCGAACAGCGGCTGCACGTTGCGCAGGATGGTTTCGCCGGTGGTCGAATAGCGGACGTGGCCGACCGCCATGTTGCCGGGCAGGCGGTCGATGATCTCCCGCCGCGCGAAGGTGTCGCCGACGAGGCCGAGCCGCCGCTCGGAATGAAAACGGGCACCGTCGTAGGTGACGATGCCCGCTGCTTCCTGACCGCGATGCTGCAACGCGTGCAGCCCGAGCGCCGTGATGGCCGCCGCGTCCGGGTGGCCGTAGATGCCGAACACGCCGCACTCCTCGCGCAGGCGGTCGGCCTCGAGATCGATGGGAAGGCTTGCGTCGGAAAGACTCTGCATCGTCTCGCTCATGGGCGTCCGGTTCGGCCTCCGCAGCCTTGGGATGGAACTAACGCTCGACCGTTAACGGGCGCTTGCCCGGCCGGCTGATAGCCGGTGTTAAGATACCATTTACCGGCGCGCCGGGGTGCCAAGGTCGGATCTCTGGTCGGATGAGGCGTCGTCGGGCTCCTCGCCCTTGGGCCGCTTCAGCCGCTTTAAGATGGTGCTCTCCGGGTCGTCCGGCAACAGCGACATCAACCAATCCCCGGTGCTTTGCAACACGACTTTCGACTTGGCCGACTTGACCCATTCGGGCTGGCTCCGGTCGGGCACCAGCCAGGCAAAGAACAGGAATGCGACCACCACGATGACGAGGCCGCGCCCGAGCCCGAACAGGAAGCCGAGAGTGCGGTCGAGCGCTCCGATGCGGCTGTCGAGCACCATGTCGGAAATCCGCACTGTGAAGATCGAGACGATCACCAGCGTGAGGAGAAAGAGCCCGCCGACCGTCACGCCGGCCGCCACGATGTCGTTGTTGAAGTACTGCTTGGCGTAGGGAAGCAGGCGCGAATAGCCGTAGAGCGTCACGCCGGCGGCGATCACCCACGCGGCGATCGAGAGAACCTCGCGCATGAACCCGCGGATCATCGCGAGCAGGCCCGAGATCAGCATCACGAGAAGAAGAAAGATGTCGAGCAGCGTGATCGGCATCGGTGTGAATCCGGCTCGCCGTTTTCGGTGTTCTGCCCACGTGCACCTTCGGCTGCGCCGATCGAACGCCCGTGAACCCCGCTATCCTATCCGTTCCGTCCTGACCCCCGAGCCCTCACCCCCGTCGGGCTCCGCCATCGGCCACGTCCACCCGGACGAGCGTCACCGCTGCGACCGGATCGTGGCCGGTCTTCGGCCGCCGTCGTTTCGATCTGCCGGCGGGGCCGAAGATGCGGCCCGTGTATAGCGGGGCTTGGTTCCGGCGTCATCCGTCTTGTCGCCGAAGCCGGGGAGGGTTGCGGTCGCGTGCGGGAGCGCGCGCCGCGATGTCGGCCACCAGCGAATGAAGGGTTCCGAGCGTCTGCACCGCGAAGCCGGGTTCGACGCCCTCCGCGCGCGCCGCCTCGGGCACGATGGCGCGGGCAACGCCGAGCTTCTGCGCCTCCTGGCGGCGCGCGCCGCTCTGGCCGACCGGCCGCACCACGCCGGAGAGCGAAATCTCGCCGAAATAGACCGCATCGGCCGGCAGGGGCGCGCCGGCCAGCGAGGAGACGAGGGCGGCCGCCGCCGCCAGGTCGGCCGCGGGCTCCTGGATGCGCAGCCCGCCGGCGACATTGAGATAGACGTCGTGGCCGGAGAGGCGCACGCCGCAATGCGCTTCGAGGACCGCGAGCACCATCGACAGCCGGCTCTGGTCCCAGCCGACCACGGCGCGGCGCGGCGTGCCGAGCGTGGTCGGCGCGACGAGCGCCTGGATCTCGACCAGCACCGGGCGCGTGCCCTCGATTCCGGCAAAAACGGCAGTGCCGGGGGCGCCGAGATCGCGCTCGGAGAGGAAGAGCTCCGAGGGGTTCTGAACCTCGCGCAGGCCGGCGCCGGTCATTTCGAATACGCCGATCTCGTCGGTCGGGCCGAAGCGGTTCTTCACCGCCCGCAGGATGCGGAACTGGTGCGGTCCTTCGCCCTCGAACGACAGCACGGCGTCGACCATGTGTTCGACCACGCGCGGACCGGCGATCTGCCCGTCCTTGGTGACGTGACCGACGAGGATCACGGCCGCGCCGGAGCGCTTGGCGAAGCGGATAAGCGCCTGCGCGGAGCTGCGCACCTGCGTGACCGTGCCGGGCGAGGATTCGACCGTGTCGGTCCACATGGTCTGGATCGAGTCGATCACGACGAGGCGCGGGGTCTTGCCCTGCGCGAGCGTCGCAATGATGTCCTCGACCGATGTTTCGGCGGCAAGCTCGACGGCGGCGGCCGAGAGCCCAAGCCGGTCGGCGCGCAGGCGGACCTGGGCGACTGCTTCCTCGCCCGAGATATAGACCGCCCGATGTCCGGTGCGGGCAAGCGCGGCGGCGGCCTGGATGAGGAGGGTCGACTTGCCGATGCCGGGGTCGCCGCCGACGAGCAGGACCGAGCCGCGGACGAATCCGCCGCCGGTCACGCGATCGAGTTCGCCGATCCCGGAGGAGAGGCGAGGGGCGTCGTGGGTTTCGCCGGCGAGCGGTTCGAGCGCGAACGGCCGGCCCTTGCGCGCCGGTTTTCCCGGTCCGGCCGCTTGCTGGTCCGCGTTCTCCTCCGCAATGGTGTTCCACTCGCCGCACGCCTCGCATTTGCCCTGCCAGCGGCCGTAAGCGGCGCCGCAGTTCTGGCAGACGAAGCTCAGCGTGCGGCGGGCCATCAGCGCATGGCCCCGAAAAGTGGACCCCGGTTTTCGGACAAGGCCATGCGCGAAGCAAAAAGCATGATCCCGAAAAGTGGACCCCGGTTTTCGGAATGGATCATGCGCAAAGGAACACGCATGATCCCGAAAAGTGGGCCCCGGTTTTCGGAACGGATCATGCGCAGAGGAACACGCATGATCCCGAAAAGTGGGAGCCGGTTTTCGGACGAGACCATGCGCAAGGCCGATCACCCGCCGCGATAGACGCGGTGATACCGGCGTCCGAGATTGGTGAGGATTTCGTACCCGATCGTGCCCGCCCAGGCGGCAACGTCATCGACCCCGATGTCTCCGCCGATCAGCGTCACGTGATCGCCGCGCCGCACGGTCCCGTCGGGCAGGTCGGTGACGTCCACCGCCAGAAGGTCCATCGAGATGCGCCCGGCGAGCGGGCAGTGGCGACCGGCGACGATCACCTCGCCGCCCGGCATGTCGTCCGTCTCGCTGAGCGCGCGCGGATATCCGTCCGCGTAGCCGATCGACACGACGGCGAGCCGCGTCTCGCGCTTGGCCGTCCAGGTCGCCCCATAGCCGACCGTCTCGCCGCGCGGGACGTCGCGGGTCTGGACGACGCGGCCGGTGAGCTCGACGACGGGCCGCATCGGATTGTCCCGCCCGGGGGTCGGATTGGCGCCGTAGAGTGCGACGCCCGGCCGGACCAGGTCGAAATGCGCGGAGGCGCTCAGAAAAACGCCCGATGAATTGGCAAGGGACGCGGTGATGCCGCGAAACAGCATGCGGATTTCGCGGAATTCAGCGATCTGCCGCTCGTTGAGCGGATGCATCGGCGTGTCCGCGCAGGCGAAATGGCTCATCACCAGCGAAATGCCGTGATCGGTGCTGTTGAGCCGCGCGGCGAGGGCCGAGGCTTCGGTGATCGACAGGCCCAGCCGGTTCATCCCGGTGTCGAAATGCAGCGCGGCGCCGCCGTGCCAGTCATGCGCTTTCCGGAACGTGTCCCACTCGGCAAGTTCCAGGAGATTGCCGATGACGGGCTGCACGTCGGCGTCGGCGAAAGCCGGCGCGGATTCCGGCACGAGGCCGTTGAGAACGTAGATGACGGCGCTCGGCGCCACGGCACGCACGCGGCGCGCTTCCGCCAGATCGGCGACAAAGAACGTATGGCAGCCCGCTCGGGCGAGCGCGGTCGCCACCGGCTCGATGCCGCAGCCATAGGCGTCCGCCTTGACCACGGCCGCGCATTCCGCCGGTGCGGCCCGGCTCGCGAGCAGGCGCCAGTTGGCGACCAGCGTGTCGAGATCGATGGTCAGGATCCCACCGGTCTCGAGCTCGGGCGCAGGCGTAGCAGCGGGCTCGGCCCGCTCCGCCCTCTTGATCCTGCTCTGCGCCTTCGCGTTCACGCTCACGAAACCTCACCGGATGTCGCGCACCATGGTTCTCATTTTGGGCGCGCGCATGTTCTGCAGCGAAATAATCGGCGGCTTCGGCAGCCGGAACAACCCCATGCGTCCGAGCGTTTTGGCGCACGCCTCACATGCGCTCGGGTAGCTGATCCTCGTTTGCCAGATCGGCGAAGCGCGTGACGTTCGCCTCGAAATGGAGCTGCACGGTGCCGGTCGGTCCGTGACGCTGCTTGCCGATGATCACTTCGGCCTTGCCGTGCACCTCGGCCATTTCCGCCTGCCACTTGAAATGCTCCTCGGTGCCGGCGCGCGGCTCCTTGTTGGCGAGATAGTATTCCTCGCGGAACACGAACATCACCACGTCGGCGTCCTGCTCGATCGAACCGGATTCGCGCAGGTCGGAAAGCTGTGGGCGCTTGTCGTCGCGGTTCTCCACCTGACGCGACAATTGCGACAGGGCGACGATGGGGACGTTCAGCTCCTTGGCGAGCGCCTTCAGGTTGGTGGTGATCTCGGTGACTTCCTGGACGCGGCCTTCGGCGGCGCGGCGGCTCGAGCCCTGCAGAAGCTGGATATAGTCCACCACGATGAGGTCGAGACCGCGCTGGCGCTTGAGGCGCCGCGCGCGGGCGGCGAGCTGCGCGATCGAGAGGCCGCCGGTCTCGTCGATGTAGAGCGGCATCATCTCCATCTCGCGCGCGGTCTCGGCGATCTTGTCGAAATCCGACGGGTGGATCTCGCCGCGGCGGATCCGATAGGAGGGAATCTCGGTCTGCTCGGAGATGATGCGGGTGGCGAGCTGCTCGGCCGACATTTCGAGCGAGAAGAAGCCGACGATGCCGCCGTTGACCGATTCGGTTCGCCCGTCGGGCTTGGTCTGTCCCTCCCACGCCTTGGCGACGTTGTA
This sequence comes from uncultured Hyphomicrobiales bacterium, assembly GCA_964449645.1. Lineage (GTDB taxonomy): Bacteria > Pseudomonadota > Alphaproteobacteria > Rhizobiales > Xanthobacteraceae > CAYVBN01. The sequence goes on along the minus strand of CAYVBN010000238.1, from coordinate 7,537 downwards.
GGCGATGTTGGTGGCGAGCGCGGTTTTGCCCATGCCGGGGCGTCCGGCAAGAATGATGAGGTCGGAGCGCTGCAACCCGCCCATCATGCGGTCGAGGTCGCGCAACCCGGTCGCAAGTCCCGACAGTTTTCCGTCACGCTGATAGGCGTGCGCGGCCATATCGACGGCGGTCGTGAGCGCCTGGGCGAAGCGCTGGAAGCCTCCGTCGTAGCGGCCGGTCTCCGCGAGTTCGTAGAGCCGGCGCTCGGTCTCCTCGATCTGCGCCTGCGGCGGGAGGTCGACGGGCGCGTCGAACGCGACGTTGACCATCTCCTCGCCGATGATGATGAGGGCGCGGCGAATCGCCAGGTCGTAGATCGTGCGGCCGTAGTCGGCGGCGTTGATGACGGTCGTCGCCTCGGCGGCGAGACGGGCCAGATACTGGCTGACCGTCAGGCCGGCAATGTCCATGTCGGCCGGCAGGAAGGTCTTGAGCGTGACGGGCGTCGCGACCTTGCCGGCGCGGATCAGGCTGGCGGCGGTCTCGTAGATCTTCTGATGAATGGGCTCGAAGAAGTGCGGCGGCTCGAGAAAGTCGGAGACGCGATAAAATGCCTCGTTATTGACCAGAATGGCGCCGAGCAGCGCCTGCTCCGCATCGATGTTGTGCGGAGCGGTGCGGTAGAGAGGCGCAGCAGCGGTCGCCTGCTTCAAGGCGGTCAATTCGGCCATAACGTTCCAAGATGTGACAAGACTGGTTTGGACTCACGGCACACCGCACATGACGCCCGCACCGTCCGGGAGAGGACGGCACTTAACACGGCGGCGGTTCCTCCGGGGAGGACCGTGTCCACCTATGTCCCCGATTCCCACCGTACTCTGATGTCACAACAGCGAGACCTTGACCGTGGCCGCACGACCGACGGTCGTTCTCCGCGACTCACTCCCCGGCCAGCCTGAGCGGCGGCCGCTGGCCGTTTTCGATGGCGCGCAGGCGCTGTTCCTCCCGCCCGATGTAATCGCGCGTGATCGGAACGATTCCCTGGCGCTTGCTCAACTGAATCTGCATGACCATGAGGTTCTGCTGCCGGAACCCCATCTCGGAGGCGGCGAGATAGAATTCCCACATGCGGACGAAGCGGGCGTCGTAGATGCGCTCGGCCTCTTCGCGATGGGCGAGGAAGCGTTCGCGCCAGGCCTTGAGCGTCTCGGCGTAGTGCAGGCGCAAGATCTCGATGTCCGTGACGAGCAGTCCCGCGCGCTCGATCTCCGGCAGGACCTCCGACAGCGCCGGGATGTAGCCGCCTGGGAAAATGTACTTCGCGATCCAGGGGTTGGTGATGCCCGGCCCCTCCGAGCGGCCGATCGAGTGCAGCAGCATCACGCCGTCATCGTCGAGCAGGTCGGCGCATTTCCGGAAGAATGTGCCATAGAAGCCGACTCCGACATGCTCGAACATGCCGACCGAAACGATGCGGTCGAAGCGCTCCGCCACGTCGCGGTAATCCTGCAGCCGGAATTCCACCGTCTCGGCGAGGCCCTTTTCGGCGGCGCGTCCGCGCGCCAGGGCAAGTTGCTCATCGGAGAGTGTGACGCCGGTGACGTGCGATCCGCAGAACTCCGCGAGATAGAGCGCCAGTCCGCCCCAACCGCAGCCGATGTCGAGCACCCGCTGACCGGGCTTGAGCACGAGTTTGGCCGCGAGATGCCGGCGCTTGGCCAACTGAGCGTCATCGAGCGTCTGGTTGGGCGTCTCGAAATAGGCGCAACTGTACTGGCGGTCGGAATCGAGAAAGAGCGAATACAGCCGGCCATCGAGATCGTAGTGGTGGGCGACGTTCTGCCGTGCCCGTCCGCGGCCGTTGCGCTGCTGCAGGCGCCGCCAGAGGTATCGCAGCATCCATTGCGGCCGGGCCCAGGTCGGCGGCTTGCCGGATGCGTCCTGGCCGAGAACCAGGGCGAGAAGGTCGGCGATCGAGCCCTGTTCGACGACCAGGTCGCCGTCCATGTACAGCTCGCCGAGCTTGAGCTCCGGATCGAACAGCAGCGCGCGCTCGGCCGAGGGGGTCATGAACCGGACGGCAACCGGCGTTCCGGTTCCGTCGCCGAATGCGAAGGTCGATCCCCGCGCCGTGGTGAGGCGCAGGTTTCCCTTGTGAATAAGCGACGTGAGTATCAGTCGAACGAACCGATCCATGGGCGACCTCCACCGTCCCCATCGCCGTCGAGTCGGCCGTCTGGGCGGGCAAGTCAGTCACCCCGGCGGTCGCCGACAGAGCAGCCGCCTTGACCCGAGCTTCGGCTACCGGCCGGCGGCTCCCGGATGACGAAATTAGAGCAAAGTCAGGGCACGCGGGCAATGCGGGGGAGAACCCGTCGCGATGGGGTCACATTTTTTCGTTTATAGGCTAGGGAAGGTTGAATGGGGGCGGCTGGCCGCTGAGTCGGCTGCAGTCAGGGGAAGCTTTTCCGTGCTCGTGAGCCGTCGTTTGACCGTGGCCGCCGTGCTGCTGCTCGGCGGCGTCGGCGCCCATGCCGAGGACTACAGCGCCGGGAAGACCCCGGCGCAGCTTTTCGCCAGTGACTGTACCGCCTGCCATCGTTCGCCCGGCGGCCTCGCCAAGGGAATGGACGCCCGCTCGCTGGCGGGGTTCCTGCGCGAGCACTACACGACCAGCCCGGACCATGCGTCCGCGCTTGCCAGCTATCTGGCGAGCGTCGGCGGGCGTGCGCCCGCGTCCGGCGCCGCAAGTCGCCGCGCGAAGCCGCCTGCGGAGGAGGGCCCTGCGCCATCGCGCGTGCACACGTCCGCGCATTCCGGTGCAAAAGCCGGCGACGGCGAGGGGGGCAACGACGCGAAGCCGGCGCGCAAACCGCACGTCGATCCGTCCGAAAGCGGGGAGGAGGCAGGTCCTCCGGAAAGCGTTCCCGCGCGCAAGTCGCGGGCCGCCCGGGCACACCCGGCGAACGAGGAGATCAAGCCGCCGCGTCCGCCCCGCACCATCATCCAGCCGGAATCGGGGGTGGCCGCGCCTGCCTCCGACGGCGCGAAGCGCAGCCGGCGCGCGCACCGCAACGGCAAGCCGAATGCGCAGCCGGCCCCAGCCGAGCCGGACCGTCCCGCTCCGGCCGAGAAGGGAGACGACAAGTCCTCGTCCGAGGACGCGAAGCTCCACGGTTACGCGAGTTCGGGCGAGCAGGCGAAGCCGGCCGCCGACGACGGTTCGGAGATCACGTCGAGCATCTCCCGTACGGATGGTCCGTCCGCTGCCGCGTCGCCTCCCGCCGCGCCCGGCGCTTCGGAGGAAAATGCCAACTCGTCCGAGCCGGCGGTTCCCGCGGCGGAGACATCCGAGGCGGGCGACTGAATCTGCAGTGTGGATGACTCAGGCCACGGGCCGGAACGGCATTCCGGCCCGATAGCACCAATATTCCCAGGCGCGATCGAGGCCGATGAGCGGCCTGTTGGGGTCGACCCTCAGCATCGCCGCTCCTTTCTCTATTTCTCCCGGAGAGAGGAACGTCACGTTGTCGTAGCGGTGGACCTGCGCCTGAAGTTCGGCGCTCGTTTGCAACGCGATTGCGATGTAGACCGCCAGCCTGAGCGTATGGGCGGCGGCCACGGACCCATGGCCGCGCATGAGCACGCTCGGGCGTACGTCCATGAAGCGCGCCAGATCGCGTCCCATCGCCGGGTTGGACACGAGCAGGTCGGTATCTCCGAAGCTCGAGCGCGAATCCCAGATCGGGACCTCCGCGCCGATCGGCGCGCAGTTGTGCATGAGCGGACGGATTTTCTCTCCGCCGACGCCGAACGGGATCACCGCCTTGCTGTGGCTGTGCACGACCGAGTGGATTTCCGGTCTCAATTCATAAATGGCGGAATGGATGAAGCGCTCCGCATAGGGCGTCCCGCGTTGCGGATCGAGGGGAACGCCATCGAGCGAGAACTCCATGATGTCGTCGGCCTCGATCAACTGAGGAGAACGGGCCCGCGACAGAAAAAACCGGCCGGAGTCGTTCGGATGCCGGATGCTGACATGCCCGAAGGCATCGACGACGTTCTCATTGGCAAGAATGCGGTTGGCAACGACCAGATCGTCGATCAGGTCCGAAAGCTCGCTCATGTCTCAGTCCTGGAGAAACGTTTGAACCTCCGCGCGGGCGCGCGTTGGCAGGGTTCGGATGCCGCGGACGCCGGAGCGCATCGCGCATTGCGGAAATCGGATGCGCTCCGGACCATGGATTGATCGCAGGATCTGCGGGGAACCTGCGTCTGCGACTCGTTTCAGATTACTTCGCCAGCTTGACCCCGGTTTCGTCGGAGAACTTCTTCCATTTCTCCACCTCGGATCGGTAGAAGGCCGGGAACTCCTCGATGCCCTTGAAGCTCGCGTCGGCGCCGACATCGGTCAGGCGTTTCGCGTTGGTCGGGTCATCCAGCACGCTCTTGATGGCGGTGTTCAGGGTCTGCAGGACGGGCTTGGGCATGTCGGCCGGGCCGAACACGCCGACCCAGCCGCCGACGGGAATCGAGGCCACGCCGCTTTCCTTGAGCGTCGGAACGTTCGGGATCAGCGGGTGACGCTTCTCGTCGAAAACCGCGAGGATGCGCACGGAATCCGATCCGATGTAGCCGCGGACGGCAGGCATGGAATTGACCAGGACGTCGATGACGCCCTTGAGCAGATCGGTCGTCGCCGGGGCCGCTCCGAGATAGGGGACATGCACCATCTTGGTGCCCGTGCGCCGCATCAGGATCTCCATCGCCATGTGCGGAGACGTCGCGATGCCGGGAGATCCGAACGTGACCTTGCCGGGGTTCGACTTGGCGTAGGCGATGAGCTCGGCGGTCGTCTTGACGGGCAGCGTGCCGCGGACCGTCAGCAGATACTTTCCATCCGCGAACTGCGCGACCGGGGTGTAATCCTTCTGGTAATCGAACCGGAACTGGCCATCCACGGCCGGGGGGATTCCAATTCCGCCGTCATTGTTGACGAGGAGCGTGTATCCGTCGGCCGCGCTTCTCACGAGCTCGCCCAGAGCGACCTTTCCGTTCGCACCGGGCTTGTTCATGACGACGACCGACTGGTGCAGCTTCTCCCGCAGCCCTTCGGCCAGCACGCGCGCGGTGACGTCGATAAATCCGCCGGCCGGATAGGGGACGAGCAGTGTGATCTGACGGGAAGGATATTGATCCTGAGCGGTCGCGCATCCGAGCCAGAGAGGCAGGCCGAGGATCGCCAAAATCAGCCCGGCAACGGCGTGAAAGACCTTTGAACCCGCAAACGTCATTCCTTCGTCCTCCGCATAATTTCCCGCGATCGAATTCTCAAATTGCTTGCCGCGACGCGCACGCGCCGCCGGCGGCCAAGCGCAGAAACCGATAGAACGGACTTGCCACATACGCATATCCGGAAGAGAGTTTCAATATTGCGGAATTTATCGAAACCCGAAGCCGCGCGATCTACAGCGGCGCGACGGAATGATTTATGAAGGCACCTCGACAGCGTGACCAAGAGTCGCGAACTCAGGTTGTCTCCGGGAGACGTTCGTATGGCGCGTGACGCGTCCGATTCCTCCGTTCGGTCTGCCACGCGGGCGTTCGAGATCCTCGAATACTTCGAGGAGGTCCGACGTCCGCTGCGCCTCAAGGAGATCGCCGCCCGCTACGGCTATCCGCCGTCGTCGGCGTCAGACCTGCTCAAGACGATGACGGCCCGAGGCTATCTCAGCTTCGAGCAGTCGCACCGGGCGTATTTTCCGACGGCGCGGCTGGCCGCGCTGGTCGGCTGGATGACCAGCGCATCGTTCGAAGACGGGCCGGTGAAACGAGCGATGAACAATCTTGCGCGCGCCACGCGCGAACTGGTCGTCGTGGCGACTCCCGTCGACATCTACATCGAGTTTTGCCACACGCTGCGATCGACCCACGACATCCAGCTATGGCGCGAGCCCGGAACTCGGCGTCTGCTTGTGCAGACAGGGATCGGCATGCTCTACCTGAGCCGGCTGTCGCATCCCGCTCACGCGGATTATCACCTCCAGCAAGCGACCAAGCTCTATCGCCGCACGCTGGCGGCGAGGAAGATCAAGGAACGCGACTTCAGCCTCAAAGAATTATTGGCGCATGTGAAAAGGCTTCGGACGCAGGATTATGCGTTCCGGCGGTCGTCCGATTATCGCGGCGTCCCCCCGGGCGAGCCGGGCGTCGGGATGGTCTCGATGTGCGTGCCGTGTCCGCCCAATCACCGGCCGCTCATTCTCGGCGTCGGCGGTCCGGCCGAGCGCATGAGCGCCAATCTCGATTTCATCTTGAAAGAGATGCGCCGGGAAATCTCGGCGATTTCCGACAGCCTGGCACACGGCGATTCAATTGCGCCGGGCGTGGCAAAGGCCAGATAGCCTTCGCGGCGCCGGGGTGTCGTCCGCGAGGAGAGGTCGGCCGCGGCTGAGACGTCAGGTCGTGGGCAAGGAGCAAGTCAGACAAGCCCGCGCGACCGGCGCGGGCTTGTCCAGCGTATGCGCTAGGCGTTTTTCTTCGCCTGCTCCTCGTCGCTTTCCTCTTCCTCGGCGCGGCCCGCCTCGGGAGATTCGAAGAAGGTCTCGGCCGCGGCGCGCGCGGCTTCGGCTTCTTCCTCGGCCTCCTCGCGGCGCACCGTCACGTCTTCGCCGCGCGCGAGCCGTTCGGCTTCGTCGGCGCTGCGGGCGACGTTGATGGTGATCGCGACCTCGACCTCCGGGTGCAGCGCGACCGGAACCTTGTGCAGGCCGACCGCCTTGATCGGCGCATTGAGCGCGATCTGACCGCGGTCGATGCTGAAGCCGTCCTCGGTGAGGATCGCCGCGATGTCGCGCGACGTCACCGAGCCGTAGAGCTGGCCCGTTTCCGAAGCCTGCCGCAGCACCACGAAGCTCTTGCCGTCGAGCTTGGTGGCGACCTTCTCGGCGTCGCCGCGCAGCTCGAGGTTGCGCGCCTCGAGTTGCGCCTTCATGCCTTCGTAGCGCGCCTTGTTGTCCTTGGTGGCGCGCAGGGCCTTGCCCTTGGGCAACAGAAAGTTGCGTGCGAATCCGTCCTTCACGCGGACCACGTCGCCCATCTGGCCGAGCTTGGCGACCCGTTCGAGCAGAATGACTTCCATGACGATTCTCCGTTGTTCAGTTCAAGTGGTGGGTTTCATGTCGGTGAGGCGGCCGGCGGGCCGCGTCGCCCGGACAGGCGGGAGCGCAGGTCGAGCGCTGCATCGAGAAGGCCGAGCAGGGTGACCGCGAGAATCGGCCATCCGAAGATGGCGACGATCGAATAGGCGCCGCCGAGAACGACCCCGCGGCTCGGCCTTCCGCGCGTAACGGCATGGAGCACCGCGAAGCCCATCACGGCGTAAGCCATCAGCATGCTGGCAAAGAGGATTCCGCATGCGAGGCCGAGCAGGTCGGGCAGGAACGAGCCGGCGACGGCGGCGCCCATCAACGCCGGGGTAAAGCGCGGAAACCGCATCTGCGGCAGGTCCGGCCACGGCCGCTTCAGCCGTCCCGAGACGTTGACGATCCGCCCGGC
>CAYVBN010000237.1:0-3384 GCA_964449645.1 uncultured Hyphomicrobiales bacterium | reverse complement strand
TAAAGCGTGTAGCGGCCCCCTTTTCCCGAAATGGGTTCGAACAGGCCGATGGCGTTGCGCGTCTCCATCGGATTGGCGCTGACACGGTTCTGCACCACATCGATTCTGGCGGTGTGGGCGGCCGCGGCAAAAGCGGTGGCGACCTTTTCCTCCTCGCCGGCCGCCCAATCGAAGCAGAGATTGTTCCTGCCCTCCCAGATCTGCGGCCCGTCAGGAGCGGCGGCGAGCGTGCCCACCGCCGGCAGCGGCTCGTAATCCACCGCGACCTTCTCGGCCGCGTCCTTCGCCTGGGCCGAGGTCTCGGCGATCACCACCGCGACGGGATCGCCGACGTGACAGGCCTTGCCGAGCGCAAGCGCCGGATGCGGCGCCATCTTCATCGGCGATCCGTCTTTCGAATGGATCAGCCAGCCGCAGATGAGATTGCCGATCTTGTCGTTGGCGAGATCGCGTCCGGTCAGCACGGCGAGCACGCCAGGCATCGACGCGGCGCCGGCGACATCGATCCGCCTGATGCGCGCGTGCGCATGCGGCGACCGGATGAAACAGATATGCGTTTGCCCCGGCCGTTCGACGTCGCCCGTGTAGTGCCCTTTGCCGGTGACGAAGCGGAAGTCCTCCTTGCGGCGCACCGCCGCCCCGATACCGGTCACGTTCATGGCGGTCTCCCTGCGGCGATCGTTCCCGTGTTATTCGGCCGCGGTCTGCGTGGGGGCTCCCTTGCCCATGGCGCGTGCGCCGGCGGCGATCGCCTTGACGATGTTGTGATACCCGGTGCAGCGGCAAATGTTTCCTTCGAGCTCCTCGCGGATGGTGCGGTCGTCGAGCTCGTGGCCTTTGCGGCGCACGATATCGACGGCCATCATGATCATGCCAGGAGTGCAGAATCCGCATTGCAAGCCGTGGTTGTCGCGAAAGGCTTCCTGCATCGGATGCAGTTCCGCGCCGTTCGCGAGGCCTTCGATGGTGGTGACCTGAGCGCCGTCGGCCTGCATGGCCAGCATGGTGCACGACTTGATCGCCCGTCCGTTGACGTGGACGACGCAGGCCCCGCATTGCGACGTATCGCAGCCCACGTGGGTGCCGGTCAGCCGCAAATGCTCGCGCAGGAACTGGACCAGAAGGGTGCGCGGCTCGACATTGCCGCTAACGGCTTTGCCGTTCACCGTGAGGGAGACGGCGGGCATGAAAGACCTCCAAACTAGAGCCAAACGGCGGTTTTTTGCCCTTGCCGGAGAACCCGGCGAGGTTCGAGGGCGAAATTGCGGCGATTTTGCCCCGTTTTCGCTCTTTAGAGGATATCAGATGTGAACCGCCGCGGCACGGAGGTCAAGACTCCAGGCCACCCGCGACCATTGTTCCCGGTATCGGGGGGAACCCATGTGTGCCAGAAGAGCTTATATTGGCAATCATCGACCCGGCGGTATCGCCGGGTTCGCGGTTTGAAATCACCGAACAGGAGAAGAACTTAATGCCTTCCAAACTCGTCGCTTCTCTCGCTGCGGTCGCGGTCGGCGGCAGCCTGCTGCTTGCGTCGGCGCCCGCCTCCGCCCAGCGCTGGCATTATCACCGTCATCACGGCGGCGGAGGCGTTGCGGCCGGGATCATCGGCGGCCTCGCGGCCGGGGCGATCATCGGCGGCGCCCTGGCTCCGCGCCCCTATTACTACGGGGAGCCCGTCTACGCGGCTCCGCCCGTCTACGGCGACGAGGACTGGCTTGCCTATTGCTCCTCGCGCTACCGGTCATTCGATCCCTCGACCGGGACCTATCTCGGCTACGATGGCGTGCGGCATCCCTGCCGCTGATCTTACGCGCGGAAACAGCCTATCCGGCCCGCCTGGTCAGGCGGGCCTTTTTTTATGCCGCGGGCGGTGGCGAATGGACGGCCGCCGCGAACTTCTGGAAGAAATCGTCGGCGAGCTTCTTGGCCGCTCCGGAGACCAGCCGCTGGCCGAGCTGTGCGAGCTTGCCGCCGATCTGCGCCTCGACGTTGTAGCTCAAGAGGGTGCCACCATCCTTCGGTGACAGCGCCACCACCGCGCCGCCCTTGGCGAAGCCCGCGACGCCGCCCTCGCCCTCGCCGGAAATCTTGTAGCCGTTCGGGGGGTCGAGATCGCTCAACCGGACCTTGCCTTTGAACTTCGCCTTCACCGGCCCGATCTTGGTGGTCGCGACCGCCTGGAATTCGGTGTCCGACAGCTTCTCGAGCTGCTCGCAACCGGGGATGCAAGCCCGCAGGACGTCCGGGTCGTTGAGCTTGGCCCACACCTCTTCGCGCGGTGCCTCGAGCTGAACCTCCCCCGACATCGTCATCGCCATCGCGTCTGCTCCATCAGAACGTCATCAAACTACGGCGCGCCCGGCTGGCGCGCCGGGCCACGACTTACGCCTTCGTGCGCCGTCTGCAAAGGCCTGCCCTCATCCAACCCGCTTGCCTGATCGTCCACCGCCCGTTACGCCAACCGGCGGTATCGATCCGCAGTGGCGACCATGACCAACCCACTCCTCCCCTCCTCGCTCCTGATGCCGCTGTTCTCGAGCGCCGCCATGCAGGCCGTCGTCGACGATCGCGCGCGGCTGCAGCGGATGCTGGACGTCGAGGCGGCGCTCGCGCGGGCGGAGGCGAACCTCGGCGTCATTCCGGCGGCCGCCGCGGGCCCGATCGCGCAGGCCTGCCGCGCCGAGCGCTTCGATCCGGCAGCAATCGCCCAAGGAGGCCCGGCGGGCGGCAACATCCTGATCCCGCTCGTCAAGGCCCTGACCGCCGAAGTCGCGAAAAACGATGCCGAGGCCGCGCGCTGGGTGCACTGGGGCGCGACCAGCCAGGACATCATCGACACCGCGCTCGTGCTCGAGCTGCGCGCCGGCATCGACACGCTGCTTCCCGATCTCGATCGCGCGATCGCGGCCTTCGCCGAACAGGCGGAGAAACACCGGCAGACGCCCACTGCCGCGCGCACCTGGCTGCAACACGCGCTGCCGATGCCGTTCGGCCTCAAGCTCGCCGGCTATGCGGCGGCGCTCGCCCGCGCGCGCGACCGGCTCCTGCGCGTGCGCCGCGACGGTCTCGTGCTGCAGTTCGGCGGCGCGGCCGGCACGCTGGCGTCGCTCGGCGAGCGGGGATTGGACGTCTCCGAGCGCCTCGCGCATCTTCTCGACCTGCCGCTCCCGGACGCGCCCTGGCACAGTCATCGCGACCGGCTCGCCGACGTCGCCTGCGCGCTCGCGATGCTGTCCGGCACGTGCGGCAAGATCGCGCGCGACCTCGCGCTCCTGATGCAGACGGAGGTGGGCGAGGCATTCGAGCCGGCCGCGCCCGGGCGCGGCGCCTCCTCGACCATGCCGCAGAAGCGCAACCCGGTGGCCTCGGCGGCGGCCAGTT
>CAYVBN010000236.1:0-3023 GCA_964449645.1 uncultured Hyphomicrobiales bacterium | reverse complement strand
CGGTGGCGTCCTCGATGTGCGTGATCTGCCAGCGCAGATTGGTGATCGGGATTTCCTTGTTGACGCGCTCGAAGCAGTCGAGGATGAGCGAAGCCGCCCGGTTTGTCGCCGCATGCTGATGCAGCGTCATGCCCTGCTCGGCCACCCATTTCGCCGCCTCGCAGTAATCGGCCTTGTCCTTGTCGCTCGGGTTGAAGATGAGACCGACGGTGCTGCCGTCGTACATACCCTGGGTCAGCGATTCGCCGATGCCGGCGAAATGCAGCATGTCGTCACCGAATCCCTGCGGGGTGAATTGCGCGTAATTCTTGAGGGTGGCGAGCTCCTTGCCGCGCTCGTTTGTCTGGAAGTGAAACGCCACGCGCAGCGTGAGTTCCTTGTTGCGCCAGAGCGTCTGCACCGGACGATAATGCTGCGGATACATCCCGCCGCCCGTCACGTCGTTGATGCCGGTGAGCCCGAGACGATTGAGCTCGCGGAAATACTTCTTCGTACCCTCGACCTGCTGGTCGAACGTGGCGGTCGGGATCTTGTCGGTCAGGAAGTTGAACGTGCGGTTGCCGCCGTGAATCTCGCCGGTGAGATGACCGTTCGCGTCCTTCTCGGCCTTGCCGGCCGGAATCGGCGTGTCATCGTTGATGTTCATCAGCTTGAGACCGGCCGGCGTGATCCAGGCGGTGTTGTAGAGGCGCTGAACGTAAACCGCCCTGTCTGGCGCCGCGGCGACGAGCTCATCGACCGTTGGTCCGCGCTTCTCCGGGAACTGCATCTCGGTCCAGCCGCCGCCGATCTTGATCCAGGTGCCGGGCCGCGAATTGCGCGCCGCCTCGCGGATCAGAGCGAGCCCTTGCGCGAGGCTCGGCACGCCGATCCAGCTCAACTCGACGCTGTAGGTCAGCCCCGCACGCAACGCGTGAATGTGCGAGTCCGTCATGCCCGGAATGACGGTCCGGCCGCCGACGTCGATCACCTTGGTGTCGGCGGACGCCCGTTTGCGCACGTCCTCGTTGCTGCCGACCGCGAGAATGCGGTCGCCGTGAATCGCGATCGCCTCGGCGACGGACGATTTCTCGTCCATCGTCAGGAATTTGCCGTTGACCAGAATCGTGTCGGCGGTCTGGGCCTTGGCGGCCGCCCCAGACAGCGCGACGGCGGCGACCGCCGCCAGAAGCGGGAATTTGCTCATCGATAACCTCCCCGGAGAGGCAGGGCGCCCCTCGTGTGCGGCTCCGTCTTTTGTTCCGCGGAGTTGCCTGCGCCATGATTACACAAGGCCCAGACCTTGGCACATAAAAACCTTGGCACATAAAAATCGGCCGTGCTCACGCGGCCTCGGCCTCACCGCGGTCGCGCAACCTCATGAGGCGCTTGAGCGGCCCGGCGCCGAACCGGCCGAACAGAACGGGCGTCAGAAAGGTGTCGAGCAGGGTGGAACTGATGAGGCCGCCCACCACGACCACCGCGACCGGAAACAGAATCTCCTTTCCGGCCGCATCGGCTTCGGTAAGGAGCGGCAGCAAGGCCGTCCCGGCGGCGGCGGCCGTCATCGCGACCGGCGTCAGGCGTTCGAGGCTGCCGCGCAGGATCAAGTCTTCGCCGAACGGCATTCTGTCGGCGAGCGCGAGGTTCAGATAGTGGCTGACCTTGAGGATGCCGTTGCGCACGCTGATGCCGGCGAGCGTGACGAATCCGACCGCGCTGGCGAGTGACACCGGCAAGCCGGCGATTGCGAGCGCCGCCACGCCGCCGGCGAACGCCAGCGGCACGTTGGCCATGACCACGAGCGCGAGGGTGGCGGAGCGATAGCGCCCGATCAGCAGCAGGAAGGCGGCGAGCAATGCGGCAGCGCCGAGGAGCGCAAGGCGCTGCACGGCCTGCTCCTGCGAGACGAACGCCCCCTCGAGCGTGACGGCATAACCGGGCGGCAACGACTGCCGGGCGATCACGTCGCGGACGGCCGTGATGGCGCTGCCGAGGTCGCCGGCATCCGTATTGGCATAGACGGCGACGCGGCGGCGGCCGTCCTCGCGCAGGATCTGCGCGTGGCCGTCGGCCTCCGCGACGTCGGCGAGCAGGCGCACCGGCACGCGTCCGTTCGGCGTCTCGACGAGCAGATGCGACAGTCCCGCGGCGGTCCGGTCGCGGTCGTCGAGCCGCATCGCAACATCGACGCGCATATTGCCCGCGGCGAGTTGCGAGACCGTCAGGCCGTTGGCGAGCGCGGTCACGGCATCGGTGACCGCGGCGGGGGTCGTGCCGTAGAGGGCCGCGCGCCGGCCGTCGCCGCGCACCTCGATGGTGGGGACGCGCGATTGCCGCTCGGTCTGCAGGTCGACGATTCCCGCAACCGACGCGAGCTCCCGCCGCAGTCGCTCGGCGAGGACGGAGGCCGTGTCGAGCTCGTCGCCGAAGACCTTGATGACGATCTGAGCGCGGACCCCGGACAGGAGGTGATCGAGCCGGTGCGAGATCGGCTGCCCGATGTTGATCGCGACGGGCAGAACGGCAAGGCGCTGTCTGATGTCGCGGACGATCTCCGCGCGAGACCGGGACGACGGCTTCAGGGCGACGTCGATCTCGCTCGTCTGCACGCCCTGCGCGTGCTCGTCGAGCTCGGCTCGTCCGGTCCGACGCGCGACGGACGCCGTTTCCGGAACCTGCAGCAACAAGCGCTCGGCGATGGCGCCGAGCCGGCTCGAATCGGCGAGCGCGATTCCCGGCGCGGCCGAAAGCTCGACCGTCAGCGAGCCCTCGTTGAACGTGGGCATCAGGGCGCGCGGCAAGAGGGCGAGGCCGGCGAGCGCGAGCACGACGGAGACGCCGGCCGCCGCCATGACGGCGAACGGATTGGCGAGCGCCCGGGGCAGCAAACGCCGCAATCCGGCTTTCAGCCATCGGGCGAGCGGCGCATCCGGAGCCGCGAGCGTTCGGCCACGCGCGAGCAGGAGGGCGCACAGGACCGGCGTCACCGTGATGGCGGTGGCGAGGCTTGCCAGCAGGGCGACGATGTAGGCGGTCGCGAG
>CAYVBN010000235.1:0-3943 GCA_964449645.1 uncultured Hyphomicrobiales bacterium | reverse complement strand
GGAAGGGTTCGCGCTCGCCGCGCTCGGCGGCGTCGGACTCGCGGTCCTGTTCAACCAGTCGCGCCTGATCGAATATTCGCTCTATCCCTACGCGGTGATCCTGCAGGTGACGCCGGTCGTCGCCATCGCGCCGCTGCTGCTGATCTATCTGCCGCAGGAAGGCGCGGTGCTCGCCTGCGCGTGGATCGTCGCGTTCTTTCCGGTGCTCGCCAACACCACGCTCGGCCTCAACTCGGTCGACCGCAATCTTGCGAGCCTGTTCCAGCTCTACGGCGCGTCGCGCCTGCAGGTGCTGCTGCGGCTCAAGCTACCGTCGGCGCTTCCCTACGTGCTCGGGGGCTTGAGGATCGCCGGCGGCCTGTCGCTGATCGGCGCGGTCGTCGCCGAGATCGCGGCCGGCTCGGCGGGCGCCGGCTCGGGCCTCGCCTACCGGATCGCCGAGTCGGGCTATCGCCTCAATATCCCGCGCATGTTCGCGGCGCTCGTGCTGCTGTCGGTCGCCGGGATCGTGATCTTCGCCGCGCTGTCGCTGCTCTCACAGCTCCTGCTGCGCCGCTGGCACGAGAGCGCGGTCGCGCGGGAGATGTGAGGCGCCGAAGGCGCGTGCGCTGAGACGCTGCACGGCAGGCGTGCTGCCGCACATTCGCCGGTGCCCTTGTACCCGATCTCCGCCAGGCAAGCGTTGTACACTTGTGCGGCGGGCGCGCGGCGATCCCAGACCGCGGCCCGCGGTCAAAGCTCGCGACGCAAACAAACGTCGAGTGCATCGGCATCGGAGGTCGATCATGCGCACGGTCGTCTTGGCTTTCGTGGTCCTCCTGGCCACCGCAAGCAACGGGTTCACCGGTCGGCCGCTCACCGACGACGAGGCAACGCGGTTGAAAGCCGCGATGACCGCACAAGGTTGTTCGGGCGGCAAAATGGAATTCGACGATGGGAAATTCGAAGTCGACAATGCCGTCTGTGCGGATGGCAAGACGTACGATCTCGACTTCGACGCCACCTTCCAACTGATCAAGAAAGACCTGGAAGATTAAAGACCTGGAAGATTAGGGCGACACACCCGCCATCCCGCTCTGTCTCTTCGATTCGAGCGTGATCCTGTCCGGAGGGAAACGCCGGCGGACGCGGCCGTGCGCCGGCCCGTTCTGACGTTTTCCGCGCCGGGAAGATATCGCGTCACGGTTGATCGGCGGATGCACGCGCGTCGACCGCCGTCCGCGGCGAGGCGAACGGCGGCGCGGGATCGCGCGCGGACATCCGGGTGCGCGGCCAGCGAAAGATGACGCCGTGCATCACCCAGACGATCAGGGCCGTGAACACGCCCGCGAAGATGATGTCGGTCAGGAAGTGTCCGCCGACCGCCGCGCGCAGCAATCCGACCGCGAGGCCGAACGCGACCGCGCCCGCGATGGCGACGCCCTGCCATGGGGCCGGCACGACCGCGGCCGGCGCCAGCATCCAGAACGCCGACGACACCTCGCCGGAGACGAACGAGCAGTTGCCGTCGCAGGTGCCGCGCGGATCCCACCAGGGCATGAACTGTTCGGTCCCGCCGAACTGCACGACCGCGCCGGGCCGCGGGCGCGCCCAATGATCCTTGAGGAGGCCGTTGACGAGCAGGCCCGGTCCGAGCGCCAGCGTGACGAGCAGGAACACGACCGTGCGTGCAGGGATCAGCATCGGACGACTCGGGCGCACGAGCTTGACCACGAGGCTCAGGACCGCGACCGCGCCGATCGCCGCGACCAGGTAGGTCTGGAACTGACGAAATTCGGAAATGAACGGCCGCTCGGCCGAGAGGAAGCTTCGGGTCGCCGGATCATAGAACAGCGCCGCGAAGCGCAGGTCGAGAGAGGGCGCGACGGCGAAGACAATGCCGGTGACCGTCCCGACGAGGAGGATAGCAAAGAGCCCGACTCGTGCCACCCGGCCCCCCGTTGATCGCGTCCTGCTTCGATTGGCCGCCGGGCCCGCCCAATGGGCAATGTCCCCACCTGCCCCACCCGAGTCGGCCCGCAAACTAGACGCTCCGCGTCGCCCACGGAACAGAAACTTTTCGGGTGCGAGCCGCGCGAACGATTTGCTATTGTGCCGGGCGATCGGCCGCCGGCTCGCCGAGCCGTGCCGATCGCGGTCGTAGGGCATTGCGTCGGATTGACAAAGTCCCGGGCGCACGCTGCATACGGCCTGCTGTCCCGCCCCTTTCGTCCACCAAGCCGGGGTCCATTATGGCGAGGAAACCTAGCCGCGCGCCGACTGTGACGCCACGCCGCCGAGGCGTGAACGACGACATCGGCGAGGAATTGCGGCTGCGCCTCTATCGTATGCAATTCGAAATTCGCGAGGGCGAGCAGCGCGCGTTCGACCTCTTCCTGCAGAACCTGGTCAAGGGCACGAGCCATCTCTCCCTCGGCCAGGAGGCGATCGCGGCCGGCTTCGCCGCTGCCATGCGCCCGGGCGATCTCAGCTTCTGCACCTACCGGGGCCACGCGCACACGCTCGCGCGCGGCGTCCCCTTCGAAAAGGTGCTGGGCGAACTGATGCAGCGCGACAACGGACTGATGCGCGGCAAGGGCGGCTCGATGCACCTCACCTCGGTCGAGCACGGCGTGATGGGCTCCTACGCGATCATCGGCGCGCACCTGCCGATCGCCTGCGGGGCGGCGCTGCGCGCGCAGTACAAGGGACAGACCGACGTCTCCGTATGCTTCTTCGGCGATGGCACGACGAACATCGGCGCGTTCCATGAGGCGCTCAATTTCGCCGCCGTCTGGAAGCTGCCGGTCGTGTTCGTGTGCGAGAACAACCTCTACATGGAATACACGCCGATCGGCGACGTTACCGCCGTCGAGCATCCGGCGGCCGATCGTGCCGCCGCCTATGGGCTCGACCGCCTCGTCATCGACGGCAACGACGCCGACATCGTCTACCGCACGGCGGCCGCGGCCTACGACCGCGCCCGCGCCGGCAAGGGTCCGTCGCTGATCGAAGGCATGACCTACCGGCACAGCGGCCACTCGCGCGCCGATCCGGCCAAGTACCGACCCGAAGGCGAGCTCGAGCGGTGGAAGCAGCACGATCCGATCAAGATCTACCGTGAACGCCTCAAACAGTTCGGCGTGGCGGACAAGGTGATCGCCGGCATCGAGGCCGACGTGAAACAGATGATCGACGCCGCGACGGAGAAGTGCAAGGCGGCCCCGATGCCGCCCAAGGACATTCTCTTCACCGACGTCTACGCCGACGGGGGTTGGGCATGGCGGAACTGACTTACCGCGACGCGGTCGCGCGCGGCATCGCACAGGAGATGGCGCGCGATCCCGACGTGATCTTCTTCGGCGAGGACGTCGCCAAGGCCGGCGGCGTGTTCAAGGCCACCGTCGGGCTGCTCGAGCAGTTCGGGCCGAAGCGCGTGCGCGACACGCCGATCTCCGAGCAGGCGATCCTCGGCGCCGCCATGGGGGCGGCGATGACCGGCCTCAAGCCGATCGCCGAGATCATGTTCTCGGATTTCTTCGCCGTGTGCTTCGACTATATCGCCAACGAGTTTCCGAAGAGCCGCTACATGTCCAACGGCCAGCTCAAGTGCCCGCTGGTCGTGCGCACCGGCAACGGCGCGGGCTCGCGCTTCGGCGCGCAGCACAGCCAGAGCATCGAGAACTGGTGCATGATGATCCCGGGGCTCAAGGTCGTGGCGCCGTCCAATCCAACCGACGTGATCGGGCTTCTGGCCGCGGCGGTGCGCGATCCCGATCCGGTGATCTTCTTCGAGCACAAGTCGCTCTATGCGACGAAAGGCGACGTGCCGGACGGCGAGATCGTCGACCGGCTCGGCACTGCGAAGATCGTGCGCCCCGGCAAGGATGCGACCGTCCTCGCGCTGGCGCTGATGGTGCCGCGCGCGCTCGAAGCCGCCGAGACGCTTGCCCGCGAGCACGGC
>CAYVBN010000234.1:0-2000 GCA_964449645.1 uncultured Hyphomicrobiales bacterium | reverse complement strand
TAGCTGCCGTCCGACTTCTTGAGCGGCCGATCGACGTCGTCGCCGAAATCGGTGGCGCGGAACAGCGTCTGCTCGCGGTCCTCCCAATCCTCGACCGGCGCGCCCTTGGGCGGCGGCAAACGGCCTTCATAGATTTCGCCGCGCTGACGCAACGCCGCGATCGTCTCGGCGACCTTGTCGATCCCGCCTGAAACAAGCGACCGCTCGGAAAAGAATTCGTCGTGCCGCACGTTGAGCGCGGCGAGGTCGTCGCGGATCGCCATCATCATCATGGCGATCGCCTTCTCGCGCACGATCGGCAACCACTCGCTCTCGGACTTCTCTTTCAGACTCGCGCCGAATTCCGCCGCGAGCGCAGCGCCGACCGGCTTCAGATAATCGCCCGGATAGAGACCTTCCGGAATGACGCCGATGTCCTCGCCCAGCGCCTCGCGATAGCGCAGGAACGCCGAGCGCGCGAGCACGTCGACCTGCGCGCCGGCGTCGTTGATGTAGTATTCGCGCGTGACCGCGAAGCCCGCGAAGGCCAGCAGATTGGCGAGCGCGTCGCCGAACACCGCGCCGCGGCAATGCCCGACGTGCATCGGGCCGGTCGGATTGGCCGAGACGTATTCGACATTGACCTTCTCGCCGTTGCCGATCGTGGCGCGGCCGTAATCTGTTCCGACCGCGATGACGTCGCGCAGCGCCGCGCGCCAGATGGACGGATTAAGCGTCAGATTGATGAAGCCGGGGCCAGCCACCTCGACGCCGCTCACCTCGGGAATCTTTTTCAGCTCGGCGCCGAGCCGCTCGGCGAGATCGCGCGGCTTCAGGCCTGCATCCTTGGCGAGGACCATCGCGGCATTGGTGGCGAGATCGCCGTGGCCGGCGTCGCGCGGCGGCTCGACCACGACCCGCGACAGGTCGGGTGTGCCGGCGAGCTGGCCGGTGCGCACCAGCGCCTCGATGGCGGCACGGACGTGATCGGCGAAGACGGTAAAGACGTTCATTTGACTGCCGAAATGGATGCGAGCCGTGGCATCCGCCAGGGCGCGGATGGGGCGCGGCCAGCGCATGATCCGGCGAAGTGCGAGCGGTTCGCCGAAAAGATCATGCGCCAATTCATAGGGTTAGAGCGCGATCCTTTGCGGGTCGCGCTCTAACGTAATTCCGGGGTCGAGTCAAAGAACCGGGCGTGCTCGATCAGAGCGAAACGATCGGTCATTCCGGCGATGAAATCGGCGATGAGGCGCGCCGCCGCATCCTGGTCGACCACGAGCCCGTGCCGCCATTCGGCCGGAAGGTCGTCCGGATGTGCCAGATAATGCGTGAACAGATCGCGCAGGACCGCCCTCGCCTCGCCCATGATGCGCATGATGCGCGGATGGCGGTACATGCGCTCGAACAGGAACGCCTTGATGGCGCGGTCCGCCGCCGCGAACAGAGGCGAGAAGGCGACGACGCCCGCGGCCGCGTGGCGGACCTCGTCGGCGGAGGCGGGCGCCAGGGCGGCAAGGCGGCGCTCGGATTCGACAATCACGTCCTCGATCATCCGGGTGATCAGACGGCGGACGAGCTCGTGCACGCGGTGCGCCG
Organism: uncultured Hyphomicrobiales bacterium; assembly: GCA_964449645.1. Taxonomy (GTDB): domain Bacteria; phylum Pseudomonadota; class Alphaproteobacteria; order Rhizobiales; family Xanthobacteraceae; genus CAYVBN01. The sequence continues at coordinate 422 of CAYVBN010000234.1, read as the reverse complement.
TGTCGGCACGCGGGTGCTCGGCGGCGATCTCGCGCAGGATGTCTCCGACCAGCACGATCTCCGACAAGTCGTCGAGCGCGAAGAACTCGGCGCGCAGGCCATCGTCGATGTCGTGGGCGTCATAGGCGATGTCGTCCGCGATCGCGCTCACCTGCGCTTCGACGCTCGCATGGCTCCAGAGCTCGAGGTCCTGGAGGCGGCAGTAATCTAGGATCGGTCCGGGAATCCCGCGCGCGCGATAGCGCCCGACCGGCCGACCGTCGCGGTCCATCAGCGGGCCGTTGTGCTTGACCAGGCCTTCGAGGGTTTCCCAGGTGAGATTGAGGCCGTCGAACGCCGGATAGCGCCGTTCGAGCCGGGTGACCACCGCGAGCGTCTGTGCCTTGTGGTCGAAGCCGCCGTGCGCGGCGAGGCACTCGTCG
>CAYVBN010000233.1:0-2823 GCA_964449645.1 uncultured Hyphomicrobiales bacterium | reverse complement strand
TGATCACGATGTCGTCGGCAAGCTCGAGGGTGAGCTTGATGTTCTGCTCGACCAGGACGATCGACAGCCCGTCGGCCTTGAGCCGCGCGATGGTGCGCCCCACCTCGGCGACGATCTGCGGGGCGAGGCCCTCCGACGGCTCGTCCATCAGGAGGACGCGGGGATTGCCCATCAGGGCGCGCCCGATGGCGAGCATCTGCTGCTCGCCGCCGGAGAGAAGCGAAGCCATCTGGCTGCGCCGCTCCGAGAGGCGCGGGAACATCTCGAACACCCGCTCGATCGTCCACCCTGGCCCGCCACCGGTTGGGCGCCGGCCCGCGACCGCCAGGTTCTCGCGCACCGTGAGGCTCTTGAAGATCCGGCGGCCCTGCGGAACGAGCGCCACGCCGTGCGCCGCAATGGCCTCGGGGGGCGATTTCGTGACGGAAGTGCCGAACACCTCGACGGCGCCAGCGCGCGGCGGCAAAAGGCCGACCGTCACGTTCATGCAGGTGGACTTGCCCGCGCCGTTGCGTCCCAGCAGGCCGAGCAGGCGGCCCTCGCCGAGCTCGAACGACACCTTCTGCAGGACGTGGCTGTCCCCGTAATAGGCATCGATGTCGCTCAGCCGCAGCGCGCTAGTCGCCAAGGTACACCTCTCGGGTGCGCGGATGGCCGACCACCTCGGCGCGGGTTCCCTCGACGATCACCTCGCCGAAGTGCAGCAGGGTGATCCGGTCGGCGAAGTCGAGCGCCACGTCCATGTTGTGCTCGATCATCACAACGGTGACGTCGCGCGGTATGGTGTTGAGCAGGTTGCGGACGTCGCGGCGCTCGTCGATCGAGAGGCCGGCGAACGGCTCGTCGAGCAGCAGCACCTTCGGTTTCTGCGCCAGCGCCATGGCGATCTCGATGCGCCGCCGCTCGCCGTAGGAGGTCTGCGACACCGGGCGCTCGGCGATGTGAGCAAGCCCGACCTGGGCGAGCGCCTCGTGCGCGCGGTCGATGAGATGATGCTGCCGGTCGAGCGCGATGAGCGGGTTCCAGCGCTGCGGCGAGAGCCCGAGCAGCGACAGGGTCACGTTGCGCACGATGGTGTCGTGGGTGAACAGGGTGATGATCTGGTACGTGCGCGCCATGCCGAGATGGGCGCGCTTGCGGCTCGGCAGGGCGGTGATGTCGTGGTCGAAGAAAAGAATCTCGCCGCTGTCGGGGGAGATCTCGCCGGTGATGAGGTTGAAGAGCGTCGTCTTGCCGGCTCCGTTGGGGCCGATGATGAGCCGCCGCTCTCCCGGCTCGACCGCGAAGCTGACGTCGGACGTGACCCGCAGGCCGCCGAACGACTTGCACAGCGAGTTGACGCGCAGCGCCGTCATGGTCCCGGCTCTCCGGGCTTGCCGGCGACCGGTATCTTGGGCCGCGACCGCAGAGCCTGCCAGCCTAGGCGCAGGAGGCGCGCGGAGCCCGGCACCAGGCCTTCCGGCATGAAGCTGATGATGGCGATGAAGATGACGCCGAGCACGAGGTTCCAGCGCTCGATATAGGCGCTGACGATGTTCTTCATCACCACCACGATGGCGGCGCCGGCAATCGGCCCGAGCAACGTCGCCGTGCCGCCGGAAATCACCATCAGCAGGACCTCGGCCGAGGTCTGCAGGCTGACCACCTGCGGGCTGATGAACTGGTTGTAGTAGAGGTAGAGCAGGCCGGCGATGCTGGTCCAGAATCCCGAGAAGAGAAACGCCACGAAACGGATGAGCCAGACGTTGTAGCCGAGCGCGTTCATGCGGCGCGGCTGGTCGCGGGTCCCGCGCACGCTGGCGCCGAACGGCGAGCGGACGAAGACCGCCATCGACAGGACCGCCAGCAGGAAGATCACCAGCGTGCCATAGAAGAAAGCGCGCGGCTCGGCGAAATTGATGCCGAACGGCGCCGGCCGCGTGGCGACGTTCACGCCGTTGTCGCCATGCGTCAGGCTCACCCAGCGATAGGCGATGCACCACAGGATCTGTCCGAGCGCCAGCGTGATCATCAGAAACCCGATGCCGGTCGCGCGCAGCGCCAGCACGGCGAAGATCGCCGACATGGCGAGCGTCACCACGATGGCGCTCAGGTCGGCCGAGAGGTGGCCGTAGCCGGCCCCGAGCATCAGGCCCGCGGTATAGCCGGCGATGCTGAACAGCCCTGCATGTCCGAGCGAGACGAGGCCGGCATAGCCGACGAGCACGTTGAGCGCGAGGGCGAAGATCGCCCAGAACAGGATCTGGCTGAGAATGTTGATGTAGTAGATGTTGACGATCCACAGCGGCAGCAAGAACAGAACCGCCACGGCGATCGCGATCGCCAGCGGGCGCAGCGTGCGGGGGGTCGTCGGAGGAGGGCTCATGGAATGAACCTGCCGAACAGGCCCTGCGGCCGCAGCACCAGCACCAGCAACATGGGCAGGAAGAGGATTACGTAGGCGAGGTCCGGGAACATCGCCTGGCCGAAATTGTAGAGAAACCCGATGATGAAGCTTCCCACCAATGCTCCGAGCAGGCTCCCGGAGCCGCCGAGGATCACCGTGATGAGAGCCAGCGGCAGCATGTCCGCGTCGAGACCCGGATAGACCGACAGATAAGGCGCGCCGATGACGCCGGCGAAGGCGGCGAGCGCGGCGCCGAGGCTGAAGATCAGCGTGAACAGGCGCGACACCTTGATGCCGATCACGCGGGCGATCGGCGCGTCGTCGACGCCGGCGCGGATCATGGCGCCGAGCCGGGTGCGCTCCAGCATCAGCCACAGCGCCGACGCCACCAGCACGGCGATGATGACGATGACCAGGCGATATGTCGGGAAGACGAT